>NZ_JAQIBC010000010.1 GCF_030347995.1 Sulfurovum xiamenensis | reverse complement strand
AATAGATTCAAAACATATTGGTTTTTTATATTTGATTTGTTGCCTATCAGCAATAATGAATTCAAAAAAATCAGAAAAATATTAATTGACAAAAATATTATTGATGGTGATTTTGAATGGAATTATTAATTAAAAACACTAGAGTAAAATATTAACTTAACCTTCAGAAGAAAACCTTATAAAATATATAAATTTATAAGGTTTTTCATTTCGACTTTTGTTCCTGAAATTTTGTAGTATATTTCACCAAATTTATCGGGAAAGTAGATATGCAAAACGCACTTTTAGCGTACTGAAAGCTTGATAGTTTGGCGATGGTTGGGGTGTTGTAGAAGTTGAGAGAAGTTTAAACTGATCCTAACCTCTCAAAGAGGTATAGTGGTAGGGTGAATGATAGCTAAGCCGAAAAGTGTTTACTTTATAATAGTAGTTGCTATAAGCTAGTGTTTGATTCTCTTATACTCCCTTAACCATCATATTCTTTGTTTTTTCTTTGTTTCACTATACTCACTACCATTACAGCGACATAGATAATCACGATAGTTGAAATAATCATCAATAAAGTAGTCATAATTACAATCCTTTCTTTTTGTTTATTATACCCGTTGATCATTTATAGTATTGATTGGATACCGTCATGAATGAGTAATCTGCCAATTTTGCAAGGTCGTTAATCGTTTTTATAGTCATAAAGATTTGTTTTGATGCAGGCATATATGTTCATTATAATTTTAAGAATAAAACATTTTTTATTATGTTCAGACGTTTTGGTCATAATAGGACAAATGAAAGAGGTTATAAACTCTGATCTATACTAGATATAATATTTACTAAATAAAATTGGAGTGTCGCGATATGCATATCAATGTAGTTTGTCCCCATTGTCTTAAAGTAAGCAGTGTAAAAAAGAAGGAGACATACACTACTGAACATTGTAAAGAGTGTGGAGGATCACTTTTAGAAAGTAAGCCGCTGAATGCTAATTTAGCTATATTGGATTACTTCATTCATACTTCTGATCTACCTGTTATAGTTGACTTCTGGGCACCTTGGTGTGGTCCATGCTTGACGATGGCACCTCATTTTGAAGCTGCAGCTATGGCTATGCCATTACAAGCACAGTTTTTAAAAATAAACAACGATAACGCTCAAATACAAAACCCAACTATCATTATAGTAAATATCCCTGCGGTACTTGTGTTTAAAGATGGAAAAGAGATAGATAGATTTACCGGTGCACGCAGTAGTAAGCAGATCATAAAATGGGTTGAAAAGTATCTTTAATGGTTTAAAGAAAAAATAGGTGTCAGGTGATAATGACAACCTAAAAAAGAAGATGAGAAAAGCACTCTTAGCGTACTGCAAGATTGATACTTTGGCGATGGTGAAGGTATTAAGTAGATTACATAAAAACATCATCCATTATGATCGGGATGTGATGAGTATAACTTTTCTGCATCAAGTCTATAAAAGCGTTTAAGTTCTTCATAGACATCAGGAAAATGATTTTTGAACGCTTTAGGTATCTGAAAAAAGCGCTCGCTGCATACTGCAAAAAACTCAGCTTCATTCGTGAGAGCATAGTTACCTAAAAGTATGAGCCCTTCTGAATGTTTTTGCCTCTCTTCAAGGTTTCTTAATGTCCTAAAAGCTTTAGAGAAAACTTCAGACCATTTTTGATACTTTGAAGTTTCCAAAAGAGGTGTACCGTCTGCAAGTCCATCTTCAAAATCCAACTCATGGGCAAACTCATGGATGATGACATTCTCTTTCCCCGGCTTAGCTATGTTTTGTGCTATATCCTGCCATGAAATGACTACAGTGCCATTGGCTGATTGCCCTTCGAGGACTGATGTGCGTGTGTGGTGTATGCCATCAATCGTATGTGAGTCATCTACGATGAAGTGCTCGGCGTAGACTATAACGGTGCTGACATGGTCTTTCTCACCCAGTTCAAATCCAAGCCGCATCAGACAGGCATAAAATGCGATGGTGACTTTTATCTCATCATTGATGTTCATTTTGGCACCTACGAACTCTTTTTGATCTATGAAAAGAAGTATCATAACGTGGAGTTTTTCTTTTTGTTTGGGTGTGAGTTTCTGGTACTGTTGTATGTTTTGTAGTATGGTCACATAGGATCTTGGAAAGGGCATAACTTTGAGTCTCTTGTATCTCCACATACGACGAAAGTAACCTACACTTTGCCAAAACAAAAAGAGCGCGATAAGTGCAAAAAGAAATTGTATGAGTAGAAGATAATAGCTCGCCATTGCCGAAAAACCTTGTAATAAAAGTGAATCACTATAAGTGTAACACTTTTAGCTTCAGGTATTTATGATGTTACACGCTATAATGTCTACGATAGTATAAAATATTGGAGTGTTGATTTATGAATATAAATGTTGTTTGTCCCCATTGTCTTGAAGTAAGTAGTATAGAGAAAAAAGAGTCATACTCAGAAGAGAACTGTACTCAGTGTGGAGAGTCACTTTTAGACTCTAGGCCCATTGATGGGAATGCCAACATTCTAGAAAACTTCATAACAAACTCTGATCTGCCTGTGATCGTAGATTTTTGGGCACCTTGGTGTGGACCATGTATAGCCATGGCACCACATTTTGAACTAGCAGCGATGGCGATGCCGCTGCAAGCACAATTTTTGAAGATCAATAACGATGATGAACAAACCTTAGGCTCTAAGCTTCTTATAGCAAGCATCCCCGCGGTGCTTGTTTTTAAAGAGGGAAAAGAGATAGACAGATTTGTTGGAGCACGCAGCAGTTCGCAAATAAAAGAGTGGGTCAAGCAATATCTTTGATGAGAAATACGTATTCATTAGGGGAAGGATGCTAGTATCTCTGACATCACTTTTACCTAATGACAATAGGGGTTATTCCAACTGTAAACATTAGCTATAATTCATTTATCAATACAAGGTCATTCTATGTCAAAACGTCCAACACTTTTACAACATTTTCGCTCTTTTGCTTACCAGAACAATATCAGAGATTTCGATACGGCTTTAGAGTACTTTACTGTGTTTGGCGGGACGGGGTGGAGTGTAGATGTTACTAAGAGTGTAGAGGCACTCATAGAGGAAAAAATACTGCGTAACTATGAACCTCTTCATAAAAGTATGACAAGGTATACACATAACAACCCTGTCTACCATATGTTGTTATCACTCGTGGCACTGGGTGTGAACCATGAGTATGAGGCCTTTAAAAAAGCTAAAGTGGGTAGAGACAGGGGTGAAGAAGCCATAGACTACCTGGAAAAGAAAAGTCTGTTAAGATTTGATCTCTCAGTGGAAAAACCTTTAAAAGAGAGTGATGGAAAGTCGGATAGAGTGTTGTTTGAACTGCCTTTTATGCGTTTTTGGTTTGCTGTGATCTCTCCCAATTATAAGAGTATTTCTAATGGTGACTTTAGTGAATTTACACAGAAATGGCATCCACTAAAAGCTAATTTTTCTATCTTGCTGAGCAATCAGTTGGTGTTAGAACTTGTAAAACAAAGCTTTGCTGAAAAGTTTGTAGATGACCCCATCGTTTCCATAGGTTCATACTATGACAAACATGTGCAGATAGAGATACTCGCTAAAAGAAAATCAGGAAAGATGTTGGCAGGTGAGTGCAAATACTCTAAAGAGGCAGCAAAAATCAACATGTTAAATTCCCTTAAAGAGAAGTGTGAAAAGGCAGAACTAGATATAACGGATTATGTACTCTTTTCTAAAAATGGATTTTCTTCTGAGCTTGAGCAGATGAAAGATGCAGACTTGACACTTTTATCTCACACACATCTAGTTTCGTTACTAGATAACTTGAGTAAAGATGACTTGTTAGTCTATACCAATAAAAAGTACTAAAGGAAAATAGATGCTCATACGAAGCGGTAAAATTCAGTTTTTATTTTGGACAGCATTCTTCTCTGTCATGCTTTATATCTGGATCGTGACGATCGGACTGCAGACATTTGTACTCCCTGATGAAAAGCCTCTCGAACTGCCTCAAGAGGTCATCTTGTTGATGTTTGTACTTTATGGTTTTTTGGCTGTTGCGTTGGTGGCGGGAACCATCATCTCTACCATGATCAACAACCGGTACTATATGAAATTCTTTGGTATTTTTATGATGGTAGGGCTTGCAACACTATTGACAACAAGAGGGGTGTTTGGCTGATCTCCAGCAAGGGAGAGGGTACTTTAGTACTCCTGCATCTCACCTTCAATATAGAGTATGGATTCTTTCAATGCTTCTATGACACTGATCTCACGCTCTTCAAGCTTTTCTTTACATAATACACGTAACTTCTCAAGATATAGGTCTAATAGTTCGTCCTGATTCATACCGTCTCCTTTGTATAGCGTATTTTGTTTAGTATAGCATCTCTACGCTTTGACTCTCTGAAAGTTATCCTTGTTAAGAAGAGCAGCTGAGCCTTTTATTTTTAAATTCTTGCGGTGTAGCCTCTGCCCATCGCTCAAATGCTGGATGTTCATCAAACGGGTTTTGGGCGATTTGAAAGAGGTCATCTACCACAGAGAAGTCACCTTTTTCAGCCGCGTCTATAGCCTCTTGAAGCATATAGTTTTTAAGCACATACTTCGGATTGGAAGAGAGCATTTGCTCTTTTCGTTCTGTTGTATCTATGGTTTTGATGCGTGCATCATATCTGTCCAGCCATGCATTCATAGGTTCATGGTAGAGCCCTGTAGAGAGAAGTGCTTTTCTATCTCCCTCATAGTGACTCAATGTTCTAAAAAAGAGCGTATAATCCACATGCAGCTGCTCCAGCATGTCCAGCATATCATCTATGAGTTCAGGGTCACCTTCTATCGTGCCTTCAAATCCAAGCTTTTTACACATGTAGTAGTGAAAATAACGTATATAAATCTTATCAAACATCGCCAGGTTCTTTTCCATCTTATCTGTATCGGTTAATGGACTAAGGGCCATTATCAGTGATTTAAGATTCCATTTGGCGATTTCGGGCTGGTTTGCAAAACTGTAGCGTCCCTCTACATCTGTTTGGTTGCATACATTTTCATGTCGGAAATCATCTAAAAAAGCATAGGGACCATAGTCTATCGTCAGCCCGGCGATAGACATATTATCCGTGTTCATAACACCGTGGTTAAAACCGACAGACATCCATTGTGCAATAAGCCTGGCTGTGATGATCAGCACATCATTAAAGAGTAGGGTATAGCGATTCTCTTTACCACTATGATGCGGAAAATTCTCCTCTATGACATAATCAGCCAATGCAGCAAGCTCTTTGAACTTTCCTTGATGGGCATAATATTCAAACGTACCAAAACGTACCCATGACGAGCTCGCACGGCAGACAATCGCACCTTTTTCTATCTTGTCACGTCTCACATCATGTTCTGACCCTATCAGCCCCAAACAGAGTGTAGTTGGTATACTCAGACCATGCATCGCTTCACTCATAAGGTATTCTCTGATACTTGAACGCAGTACGGCACGTCCATCACCGTGACGCGAATACTCGGTGATCCCTGCACCCTTCAACTGCAGATGATACTTGTCGATCGTACCGATATTGATCGCTCGGCCATCACCAAGCCTAGGCACAAAATAGCCAAACTGGTGCCCGGCATAACACATGGCAAAAGGTTCTGACCCTTCAGCTAGATACTCACCATTAAGAAACTTCACAAATGCTTCAGTCTGGAGTTCCGTCTCGTCAATATCGAGTACCTTAGCCACATCTGTGTTGGCATGTATAAGGTAGGGTTCTGCAAGAGGCGTTGGTGTTACTCTGTCATAACACACAGACGGCAGTTTTAAGTAGGGGTTGGTTACGTGTAATTCATTTAATTTCATATGCACATATTAGCTGGTAAAGCTTTGAAGTCACTTATAAAGTTAAAAATAAAGGTGAGTAGAAGATATCACTGTATAAAAGTGATAGAAAGTGGTAGGTTATAACAGCATCTTAGGTATAATCTATCTATTAATCTAAAGGTTTCCTGATGGAGAAAAATCCGACACTACTACAACATTTCCGCTCTTTTTGTTACCAAAACCATGCGACTGACTTTGAACAGGCTGTAGAGTATTTTTCTGTATTTGGCGGTATGGGATGGCGTATTGACTTTTCCAGATCTATTGATGAACTGATAGAAGAAAAAGTGCTTAGAAACTACAGATACATTCATGGTGACATTGCACATATTACAAAGAGTAAACCTATCTATCATTCTCTTTTATCGGCTATAGCATCAGGTGATAGAAGAGAATTCTCTGCTTTTAAAAAAGCGAATGTAAAGAGAGAAGAGGGTGAAGAGGCGATAGACTGGCTGATTAAAAAAGACCTCTTGATCTTTGACAGATCGACAGAAAAGCCCCTGACAGAGGCAGATGCAAACTCGGATAAATTACTCTTTGTACAGCCTTTTATGCGTTTTTGGTTCGCTTGCATCTCTCCTTACTATAAAGGCATCAAAGAGGGTGACTATTCAGAGATGAAAGAACACTGGTCACGTATAAGATCAGAATTTTCAAATCTTATCTATGACCAATTGGTATTTGAAATGCTCAAAAAGAGTTTTAAAGATGCATTTGAGGGTGATCCTATCGTTGGTATCGGCGGGTATTGGGACAAGCATGTTGAGATTGACATCTTGATCAAAAGAAAGTCCGGAGAAATGATTGCAGGTATCACAAAGTACGCTAAGTCAAAAGCCAATAAGAGTGAACTTACAAAGCTTAAAGAAAAATGTGTACAGGCGCAACTGGATGTCGACAGGTTTGTCATCTTCTCTAAAAACAAATTCTCATCTGAACTCAAAAAGGAAAAAGGTGAGAAGTTGCAACTTTTTTCATTGAGAAACCTTACCGGCTTGATAGCTGATCTGAGTGAAAAAGATCTACTTGAATATACCAATAAGAAGTATTAGAAGAGAGGGGTGATTACCCTCTGATATTTAAGAAGTTCTTGGTACTGATATCATCCCAAGGCTGATTGAGTTTGACAAAATCCCTATAGCTTTTCAATACACGTTTAAAATCTTCATTTTGGGCACTTTGGGCATCCAGTACTTCACCCAGTGCTACTTTGGCTGCATCCATCATATCTTTGGGAAATGTTCGTACTTCTACATTGTCTGGAAGGTTTTGCAGTGCTTTTGCATTTTGGTATCTAAATTCATGAAGCATGTTTGCTGACATCTCTTCACTGGCTGCAGTAATAATGGCTTGATGCTCGCTACTCAGCTTTTCCCATCGGGCTTTGTTAAAAGTGATCTCCAGTATCGAACCTGGTTCATGCCAGCCTGTATAGTAGTAGGGTGCTGCTTTGGCAAAGCCCATCATGCTGTCAAGCGCAGGTCCTACCCACTCTGTTGCATCGATGGTACCGCGTTCAAGTGAGGTATAGATCTCCCCAGCAGGCAGTAGTACAGGGTTTACCCCCAGTTTTTTCATCACTTCGCCGCCCAGACCGGGGATACGCATCTTGAGGCCTTTAAGGTCCGCAAGAGAGTTGATCTCTTTTTTGAACCAGCCTCCCATTTGGGGTCCTGTAGTACCTCCTATCAATGGATAGAGGTTAAATTTACCATATAGTTCACGCCAGAGTTCATACCCGCCGCCAAACTTCATCCATGTAACCATCTCTTCGCTGGTGAGCCCCAGAGGCATACCCCCAAAGATCGAAAATGCAGGATTCTTTCCTTTCCAGTAGTAGACACCGGAATGAAATGCATCAATTTGTGCTGCGGAAGTAGAGTCAAAAACCTGAAGGGCAGGGACAAGAATGTTCTTGGCATAGACTTTGATCTCCAGTGTGCCTCCACTCAGTTCAGCACAGCGTTTGGCAAAACTGTCTACACCTGTCCCCATGATAGGAAAGTGTGCAGGCCAGGAAGTGGCGAGTTTGAGCGTTACTTTTTTCCCCCGGTTTATATTCACAGAACTGCCTTCTGTTTTTTCTTCAGCCCTATGGCATCCGTTTAGTGCTAAAGCCGTAGCACCTATGGCTGTACCGGTGATAAAGTCTCTTCTTCTCATTGCATTTTGTCCTTGAATTAATAGATAAGATAGTAACATAACACTCATTAAAGGATGTAGATTGAACTGCCATATTTGCGATAAACCAACAGCGTCATTTCAGCATGAAAAAACGGATATCACCTATTACTATTGTGAGGCTTGTCAGTACATCTTTAAATCACCTGAATACTACCAGGATCTCAGTACCCAAAAAGAACGATACAACCTTCATGAAAATGATGAAAATGATACAGGATACCAGGCGTATTTCCAGCGATTTATCGATTTTATACTTCCTTTAGTGAACCAACCGAAAACAGCGCTTGATTTTGGTTGTGGCAGAAGCTCTTTGCTCGCTTCACTACTTACAAAAGAAGGTATAGCGTGTGACTACTATGACCCTATCTATCATCCCGACACCTTAGAGGAGAAGAAAAAGTATGAGCTGATCGTCTCTACAGAAGTGTTTGAACACTTGCATCAGCCCAGAGAAGTATTTGAGAGTCTCCTGGAACGATTGGAAGAGGGCGGTTACCTGGCCATACAGACACAGTTTCACCCCAATGATGTAGAGGCGTTTAAAAAGTGGTATTACCATCAGGACCCGACACATATTGTCTTCTTTACTGCTCAGACTTTTAGAGTACTATGCAAAAAGTATGGTGTTGAAGTTATCGCTGATAACGGGAAAAATATGGTGTTGATGAGAAAAGCTTTACACTCACAGTCACTGCAAGTGTAAAAAAGTGTTAGAAGAGTGAGTACTCTTCTTGTATCGTATGTAACATACTTTTGTCTGCATTGTAGATGAATGCATAGTTATAGTGGATATTTTTGAGTAGCTCCTGCAGCTCTTCTTTTGTTGCAAACCAATACGGGTGGTCAATGCCGGGTACTTTGGTCTTAGGCGGTGTCATAACCACACTTTTGACCCACATATTACTTCTCATGACATATTCTCTTGCTTTGGTGATATCTGAGAGGTTGTCAGTAAATATTGCCACCTTATCACTCTTGCTTGCTTGTGTGCTTTTGAGTTTTCCATCTATAAATACCGGTGTAAAGTGTTTCGTATACTTTAGACGCTCCACTGAGTAGGTAAGTTCATGTGAGTCACAAAAGTCTATCACACGAAGGAGATACTCCAAATGGAATGGGATCAGCTCTTTTTCCTGATAGACAAATCCGCCTACCTTGAATGTCGTTCTAAAGAGTGTATCAAATACGGCATATCCATCCACCTCTTTATTAAGTTTAGGAATGTCAGGTTTGATAAGTTCTAGAAGTTCCTTGTCCGTTCCAACAAAAAGCGAACTTTCAGTGTTCAGAATCTGTTCAAAGGCCTTTCTCCAGTCATTTGATATGAAGGTAATGTTGGTCTTGTGCACAAGTATCATCTTCAAAAAGGTCATTTCATGTTCTGAAAGCAGATAGAATTCTGCTTCTTTTCTAATGATCACATAACGGATGAGTTTCATGGCTGCAAGCTGCAGATCTGAGACTTTGATCCAGGCTATTTCATCATCCTTTTTTACGATATTGTCATCGGCATAAACGATGGCATAGGCACCATTTGCGATGGCTTGGTCTATCTCTTCCTGATTTGAAGAGAAGAAAAGATCACCATGCTCTATTTTTGAATAGTAGACCGTTGCAGCCTCTATAGACTGGACCTTTGGAATATTCGTGAGTGTTCCCTCTGTGAGGTTTACAATATCTTCAATTTTCATACTTAACCTATAGGTGTTCCAGAAGTTTTCGGCTTCTCTGGACGTATCATACATAGACCATTCTCATCTTTGGCTGCAAGAAGCATACCTTCACTCTTGAGACCCATGAGTTTAGCTGGTTTAAGGTTCGCAACAACACAGACTTGTGTGTTGAGCATATCTTCAGCACTATACCACTCTTTGATACCTGCAACAACCTGTCTAGGCGCATCTTCACCGATATCGACTTGCAGTAAAAGAAGTTTTTTACTCTTTGGTACTTCCTCTGCTTTTACAACCGTACCGACTTTGAGAGAAGTTTGGAAGAATTGGTCTATTCCTATCAGTGCGATACCTTCTTCCTTCTTTTCTTCTTTAGGCGCTTCTTTTTTAGGTGCTTTCTCTTTCTCTTTGACATCAACAGGCTCTGCTTGTTCCAGTAAAGGCTCTTCTATACGAGGGAAAAGAGGGTCGATCTTTTCGAGTGTAAATGTTTCAAGAAGTTTGGTATCTTTTACCATACTGTTCCATGAAGCATTGTCTATAGTGAAGTGAAGGGCATTAGAGATCTTTTTACACACCTCAGGCATGACAGGAGAAAGCATGATCGACACTTTTGCAAGTATTGCCGCTATGAGTCCGTTAAGGGCCATCGCTTCTTCTTCTCTGCCTTCTTTCATCAATGTCCATGGCTGGTACATATCTATGGCTTTGTTCGCTACCGTGAGTGGTCTCCAAAGCTCTTCAAGGTATCTGTGTATCTGCATATCAAAAAGCAGTGGTTCCAAAGTGTCTAAAGCGGCATGGACTTCATCAAGTTCTGCCTGATAGTATTTGGATACATGTGCAGAGTCTACGGTACCGTTAAAGTATTTACCGCTCATTCCTATAAGACGGTTGAGCAGGTTTCCAAGGTCATTACCAAGGTCGGAATTGATACGGTCAATGAGCGCTTTTTGGCTAAAGTCACCGTCACCGCCGAATGGCACTTCTCTAAGCATAAAGTAACGGAAGTTGTCCAGTCCATAGGCATTTGCCACTTCTCTAGGGTTGACCACGTTCCCTTTGGACTTACTCATCTTCTCACCATCTCTTGTCCACCAACCATGTGCAGCAATGTGTGTCGGAAGAGGCAGGTCAAGGCTCATAAGAAATGCCGGCCAGTAGATGGCATGGAAACGTAAAATATCTTTACCTATAAGTTGAACACGTGCCGGCCAGTAGTCCATGTTCGCTTCATCTGTCCCATATCCAAGTGCCGTGACATAGTTCATCAGTGCATCAAGCCATACATACATCACGTGTTTAGGGTCATCCATCTCTTCTGGAAGTTTCACACCCCAGTCAAAACTTGTACGAGTAATGGAAAGATCCTGTAGTCCGCCTTCAACAAAACGGATCACTTCATTTCTTTTACTCTTAGGTAAAATGAAATTAGGGTGTTCTTCATAGTATTTAAGCAGTCTGTCCTCATATTTTGAGAGTTTGAAAAAGTAACTCTCTTCTTCTACTATAGTCGTGCTTTTACCACATTCTGGACAAAATTCATCATCAACCAATTGTATGGCAGGGAAGAAGGTTTCACATGAGATACAGTAGTGACCCTTATAGGTGTCTTTGTAGATATCACCATTTTCATGCATGATCGAAAAGGCTTTTTGAACACCTTTCATGTGGTCTGCGTCTGTAGTTCTGATAAATTTATCATAAGAGATGTCAAAATCATCCCAAAGGTTTTTAAAAGTAGCTGAGATCTCATCTGCATAAGCTTGGGTCGATTTTCCTCTTGCTTTTGCAGCTTCTTCTATTTTCTGACCGTGTTCATCCGTACCGGTAAGAAAAAAAGTATCCAATCCTGACATACGCGAGTAACGTGCAAGTGTGTCTGCAATGATGGTTGTATACGCATGACCGATATGAGCAATGTCGTTAACGTAGTAGATCGGAGTAGTAATGTAAGATTTTTTGTGACATGACATAGTATGTAGTTCCTTAAACAAATGAGTTTGTAGAGTAAAATTTGAATAAATATTCTAGCCAAATAGTGCTGTAATATGGATGATATTATAAAATAATATATCTAATGCTATAATAACCGTATGGAATAGAATGGGAGAGGGAAGATCTAAAAGGACAAGCATGGATAAAGATCCAACTGAAATATTAGATATCAAGAGCTTTTCAAAGAAAAAGACCTATAGTGCCGAAGAAAAACAACTCATTATGGATAGGTTGAATGAAGAAAGATTGATCCACCAAAGAGCAGAAGAGGAGCTCAAAGGTCAAAAAAGATCATTCACGGAAGAAGAAAAAAAGAAGATCTTAGCCAAGATCAATGAAAAAAGACTCAGTACCCAAAAACGTGAAGAGATCAAAAAGAAACGGCTTCACAATAAAAAGCGTTATAAGATCGGAAATAAAGAGTTCTATAAATTTAGAAATATGGAACGGGAATATTATATAGAAGTTGCGGATTGTGATAAGATAACAACAAGACCAAGTATTGTCACACTCTATTATAAATCTATCAGTGAATTTGAAATAAAAAAGAAAGATGTGCTCATTAAAACTGAAATATATTCAGATAAGTTCTTTATCTCATATGAGATTCATCGTGTCTATTTTAAAGGGTATGCTTTAGAAGATGAGAAGTAAAAAGAAGCAATGTATTATGTGTATATAGTAAAGTGTGCAGACGAGACACTTTATACGGGCATTGCCACAGAACTGGAACGCAGGATCGATGAGCACAACGGTTCGGACAAAGGGGCAAAATACACACGCGTAAGAAGACCCGTTAACTTGGTTTATAGTGAAGAATATGCAGATAGAAGTTCAGCCTCTAAACGTGAGTATGAGATCAAGAAGAAGATGAGCAGGGCAGAGAAGTTGAAGCTGATAGCTTCATCTTAGAACTCAAATCCTCCACCTGAACCTTTGCTCATACTGTCATAGACAGCCTGTACGTAGCTGTCACGTACCTCACAATCAAGCAGTTTTTCACAGCTCATACAGCTTTTGACCTGATGCTCTGACTGACAGGCTTCCAACTCGGATTTTTTCTGCTTCAGGGCGATCTGCCACTCATCGAGTATTTGATCTGACATTATACTTTCATCCCGTAGGCTTCTTTGAGTTTGTTTATTTCATAATTGGAACCGAAAAAACAAGGGCTTGTATCATGCGGATGAGCTGGTATCAATTCCATCAGTCGCACCCCTTCATTACTGATCGCCTGACCGCCAGCCTGTTCATACATGAAGGCAAAAGGGATCACTTCAAAAAGCTGTCTGAGTTTGCCGTTTGGTTTGTCTGATGTCCCAGGGTATGAGAAGATCCCGCCACCTTTTAAAAGTATCTGGTGAAGGTCCGGTACCATACCGCCAGAGTATCTAAGACGGTACCCCTCAGCAAAAAGACCATCTACAAATGTTTTATGGACTTTGCTCCAGTTCTGTTGTGTTCCGCCAGGCGCATTGAGTTTTCCTTTTTCATCCAATGAGATCTCGGAGATAAAGTTGAAAAGACCTTCCTGTGCTCTGTAATGTTTGGGTTTGGCATCTCTTGTTGCTGTCACAAGTTCAATACGCGGACCATAGACAACATAGGCAGAAGCTACAAGATTTTCAGCTTTCAGTTCACCTTCATAAATACCGAAGATAGACCCTACAGAGAGGTTGACATCTGCAAGACTTGAACCATCCAAAGGGTCATAACAGATCGTATATTTTCCTTCATCATGCAATGCCAAGACACCCTCTTTCTCCTCACTCACCAAAGCTTTGACAATCGAGACATTTTTAAAAGCCTCTTCTACAATATAGTCGCTTTTTACATCCAGCTTCAGTTGATCTTCACCCGATGTATTTTCTGTGTCACTATATCCCAGGTCTTCTGTTTTAATGGCGTGGTCAATTTTGATCGCAATTTTTTCAATGGTTTCAAATATGGTTAACATCTCTTATCCTCTTTTACTTTATAGTTGTTTTGCATGGGCATGGATCCACTCTATGATCTGATCTGTGTTATTTAGATCAAGTATATCGATACTCTCTGGCATCGTATAGGTTGCCATATCGATCGTATCATCAATCGCTATGGCTTCACTGCAGGAAAAATAACTTTCGTCGATCTTGTTTCTGAAAACAGCGATTCGCGGTAGTGGGAGTGTTTTCAGTCCTTCAACAAGTAATATATCAAAGTCATTGATCATGGCTACGATATCATCGAGTGTTTTTTCTCTCTGTGAGAAGTAGGTGGTCCGTGTAGGTGATGTAACAACAACTTCAGCACCTGTTTGTGAGAATTTATGGCTGTCTTTACCTTCTACATCAAAATGTGCTTTGTCTTTAGGGTCATTTTTTATGATGGCAACTTTACGTTCTTTTATCAATATTTTTGCAATTTTTTCTACAAGAGTGGTTTTCCCACTGTTTGAAGGACCGGTAAATGCAACAGCAACTCTTTTACTCACAGTATGATTTCCTTGAATGATGATTGAATGAATTATACATTAATCTTTATTGAATGTATGTTAAAATCCGTATGAATTACAAGGAGTACGCATGGTTAGGTCATGTTTATCGTTCATAGCCATAATGCTTCTTTTTGGCTGCACATCAAAACAAGAGACAGATTTGATCGCAAGCTATAGTGAAAAAATGACCTATCATAAGCAGTTACAAAAAACAGAAAAGACGCAACTCTATCAAAATAATGAGACCAAGGTCTTGTTGACTGCAACCTATCTTTATACTCCGAACTTTGAAAACAATGATACTCGAGATGAAGTTTTTATCGTAGGATTGTCTGTGGAAGATAAAGCATCAGGAGAGTTAAATGGTGAGGGAAATATCTTAACTCTAAATGGGAAAAGAGCTAAATCTATCCAAGCACTGAGCCACGAGGATGAACAGTTAAAGAAATTATCTTTTGTGACCCCTTGGAGCAGTTATTATCTCGTTACTTTTCCACATGAATCAAATAAAAAGATCACGCTTCTCTTTGAGAGTACCTTATACGGAAAAGGTGAGTTACACTTCGCCAAAGTGGCGAAATATGTATTGAGTAAAGAAGCGTTCTGATCGTAAATATCTTTGGTGTTACTTTCTGAACTTATCGGTTTCAGAAGGTGAAGCCAGCACTTTTAAGAGGGGAAAGATACGTGTGGTTACACCCAGTTTATTGAGATAGATGACATAATTTGCCAATACCTTTTTCCCATACTCTTTAGCTTCCTCATTTTCCATTTTTTCCATACTCATATAGGGTTCATAAGGACCTTTCCTAAAGTTATGCTTGTTGGTAATATGTCTTCTTGTAAAACCTATCCCTCCATTATACGCATAGGCAATAAAAAGAGGATGATAAAGGTACTTGGTAAGATAGTCAAGATGGAAGTCAGCATACTCTATGGCTTTGTAGGGATTGAATATGTCATCATAATCTATCTTTTCGCCTTTTTCCTTGGAGATATGTTCGATGAGAAATGGCATGAACTGCATCATACCCAATGCAAAGGAACGTGAGACAGAGGCCGGTACAAAGCGACTCTCTTGTCTTGCAATAGCATAGATAAGTGCTTGCCTTTCGGGAGTCATATGTTTCATGGCCTTGCGGTAAGGCATAGGAAAGTAAGACTGGGTATAGTTACATGCTTTGGCTTTGAGATAGGTATAGATTCCTATTGTCTCTTGTGATTTATGATCCTCTGCCAGATCATCCAGATCCACACCTGAATTCATCTTCTGTTTCACTTTGGCCCAATCGATCGGATCTTCGATATCAAACCCCCATGTACTGCTTTTCCATAGGGATTCAGTGATTGTTTTAGGGTATCTCCCGTTGATGGTATCCGCTGCCATTAAGGTATAGATATTGACATCACAGCTTTCACGTAACATTTCTAGATATTTATCCTCTTTTGTGCTCAAATAGAGCCAGAAGAGAGACTTGTCTATGTCATAGCGCTGAAGATAGTTGTTACGGGCATCCTCAAAATAATCGGCTGCCTGCTTAGGTTTTCTCTGCTGCATCAAAGCAAGACCATGTTTGAAACTTTTGTGGGCATTGCTTCTTCTTCTCCAGTTTTTGTTTGTTTCTCCGGTTGCGACTATCTTTGGAAGTTCAATCGTTGACCCGGTTCTATTTTTGTAGGCCGTTCGAAGCTTTGTATTGAGCCTGCTTGCTTCATAGATGACCTTTTTGGCTTCAGCAGCTGTGGTGGTGATCTGTGAAAGAAAACGCCAGATATAGTAATCTTTTTCTATACTTTTTGGCATCTTGTGTATCTGTTCGTAGGTGAACGTTTTTGCCTGTAGTGTGGATGTACCCATAGAGAGTACAAGCAGCAATAAAATCAAAAGAAATTTCAGGTGCATTGATTATCCGAGTACAGCACGCATCATAAAGTTATCGATCAGTTGTAGACCTAAGATCACAACCAAAGGCGAAAGATCAATACCTGAAAATACAACAAAGGGCATTTTACGTCTGATGAAGTTTAGGACAGGTTCAGTTAGACGGTAGAGTACCTGTACGATAGGATTGTAAGGATCAGGTCGTACAAAACTCAGTAATGCAGCAATGATCACTATCCAGATATAAAGGTTCAGTACAGTGTGGATCGTTTGTACAATGGCGTATATAAGTGCATTCATGATGCTACCTCCAGTAAATATGGTTTAATAAGCGGATAGATCTCGGAGAGTTCAGGTCCATGCTCAGCACCCGTCAGGATGAGTCTCAGCGGGGTGAAGAAATCTTCTCCTTCCAGTCCGCTCTCTTTCAGAATGTGTGCTTTAAATGCGTTAAAGTCATTGATCATAGGAGCATTTTGGATGATATCTTCCATCGTGTGCATCTGGGCACTCCATTTACCTTCAAAATTCTTAGGTGCAAAGATCGGTTTGATCTTTGATTCAAGTTCGTTAATGGTACATGCTTCCTGAAGGTAGAGTTTGGCGAGTTTTCCGATATCTGCATCTGCAAAGCCAAAGAGTGTAGAAAGACGTTTGTCATCCATCTGCTTAAGGTGTTCTGCGTTGATAGAACGGAGTGTGTCTATGTCAAATATTACAGGTGACTTGGAAAGTCTACTCAAGTCAAACCATTTTAATGCCTCAGGCATGGTGAAGATCTCTGATGGTGTTTGATTGCCAAGCAGTATCAGGTAGTTAGCGATCGCATCGGGAATGAATCCATGTTCAAATAGCCACTTGACCGAGCTGGCATCATCATTTGTACTCATTTTCTTACCCTCGGCATTAAGAATCATAGGCAGATGTGTATAGTCTGCCTGCTGCTCATATCCAAGGAGCGTTTTGATATGTATTTGTTTAGGCGTGTTTGAGAGTTGATCTTCACTACGGATGACGAGGCTGATCCCTGAGATCATATCATCACAGGCACAGGCAAAGTCATAGGTTGGTGTACCGTCAGCATTTAAAATGACAAAAGAGTCTACTTCATCGGCTGGAGTTTCGATATCCCCCTTGATCAGGTCGTGAGTGATGATAGGTGCATCCGGAGCCTTGATACGCACGACAAACGGTATTTTCTCTTCTTTGAGCTTATGAAGCTCTTCCGCACCCATAGCAGAGCACCGACCACTGTAGCGGTAAGGTACCTTGTTATATTTTGCCTCTTCTTGCTCTTCATTAAGCTGCTCAGGGGTACAGGTACAGATGAACGCTTTTTTCTCTTCAAGGAGTCTGATCGCCAGTGTCTGGTGTATATGGAGGTTTTCACTTTGGTGAGAGACGCTGTCGTGAGGCAGTGCAAACTTCTCAATGATATCCATGATCTCCGTATCTTTGCCGGTAATGTTCCGTTCTTTGTCAAGGTCTTCGATACGTACAATGAAGTTGACATCTTTTTGTTTGGCTACCATGTAGTTAAACAGTGCTATACGAAGGTCTTCTATAGACATATCACCGGTCGGTGATGGGGCAAATCTAAGCATTTATCCTACTCCAAAAACTGTGCGTTTATAAGAGTGTAATTATAGTGGGTTTAATTTATAACTGTTTTAAAGAGCGATAGTATTGCTAGGCTTTTTTCTTTAGGAAACATCTCTCGTGATACAAGCTGCCATTTCTCTGAAGCTAAAACACTGTATCTAAGATGAGATAAGCTCTAATTAGATAAAATACAACTTTAAAATCAAAAGGTTTAATAAGAATGAGTGAGAGCAAAGATTTTTTACGTACGATAGTTGAAGAGGACTTAGCATCAGGCAAGTATCAAGAGATTCATACAAGATTTCCTCCGGAGCCCAATGGCTTCCCGCATATCGGACACGCCAAATCCATCGCTATAAATTTTGGTATTGCCCGTGATTATCATGGTCGCTGTAACCTTAGAATGGATGATACCAATCCAACGACAGAAGACACGAAATATGTTGAAGCACTCAAAGATGCTGTACAGTGGCTTGGGTTTGAATGGGATAATAGTGTGCGTTATACTTCTGATTATTTCCCTGAACTTTACAATTATGCTGTTGAACTGATTAAAATGGGCAAGGCATACGTTGACAGTCTTAGTGAAGAGGAGATCCGTGAATATCGCGGTACGGTCACTGAACCTGGAAAACGAAGTAAATACGCCGAGCGTTCTGTTGAAGAGAACCTGGACCTTTTGGAGAGAATGAAAAACGGTGAGTTCAAAGACGGTGAACACGTACTTAGAGCTAAGATCGATATGGCAGCAGCCAATATGAAAATGAGAGATCCGCTTTTATATCGTATCAGACATGCACATCATTATAGAGCAGGGGATAAATGGCATATTTACCCGATGTATGACTTTGGTCACTGCCTCTCTGACTATATTGAGGGGATTACACACTCTATCTGTACCTTGGAGTTTGAAAACAACCGTGATATTTATGATTGGGTACTTGATACGCTTGGGCTTAAGTCGCCAAGACCGTATCAGCATGAGTTTGCAAGACTTGCAATCAACTATACAGTGATGAGTAAGAGAAAGCTTTTAGAATTAGTGAATGAAGGAAGAGTGAGCGGTTGGGATGACCCTAGAATGCCTACGATCGCGGGATATAGAAGAAGAGGGTATACACCAGAGTCTATTCTAAACTTCTGTGATCAAATAGGTATAGCCAAAGCAAACTCAACAGTAGATGTTTCACAACTTGAGTTTTGTATAAGAGATGATCTCAATACAAAAGTGCCTCGTGTCATGTGTGTACTGGACCCGCTCAAAGTCACCATTGAGAATTATGAGGGGGCAGAAGAACTCGATGCACCATACTACCCGCATGATGTGCCTAAAGAGGGTTCAAGAAAGATACCTTTTTCAAGAGAGATTTATATTGAGCGTGATGACTTTATGGAAAACCCTCCAAAAGGGTACTACCGTCTTACACCAGAACAACCGGTAAGACTTAGACATGCCTATATCATCACTTGCAAGGAAGTGATTAAAGATGCTGATGGCAATATCATAGAGATAAAAGCAGCGTATTATCCGGATTCCAAAAGTGGTGCTGATACCAGTGGTATCAAGGTGAAAAGTGCGATTCAGTGGGTTGATGTAGAGAAAGCTAAAAAAGTTGAACTGAGACTCTATGACAGACTCTTTAAAGATGAAGCGCCTGAAGGGTTGGAAGATATCAATCCAGACTCTTTAAAAGTGGTCAAAAATGCGCTTATCGAGCCTGCTGTCATCACAGACAAACCTGATGAGCGATTCCAGTTTGAAAGACAGGGGTATTTCTATGCTGATCCTATAGACTATACGGATGAAACACCGGTGTTCAATAAAATCGTCGGTCTGAAAGACTCTTGGAGCAAAAAGACCAAAGCAGCTGAAAGCGCAACTAAAAATGAGCGTAAACCTCAAGCTAAAAAGGTACAAATTGATGGTGAAGTAGAGCCTATGAGTGAAGCTGAACAGGCACTGTTTGATAAGTATACAGGTGAGCTTCAACTCAATAGTATGGTTGCTGATATTTTAGCTAGAGATACGCAACTCTCTTCTTTTTATGAAGAGGCTTTATCTATAAACAATAGTCCTGTCACTATCGCAAATATCGTGGCCAATGAAGTAGCCAGAGAGTTTAAAGAGAAGCAGGCAGATGAACTAAGATTTGACGCAAAACAGATAGCTGAGCTTGTAAAGATGGTCGATGATGGGACTATTTCAAGTAAAATTGCCAAACAAGTATTTGAGGAGATGAGTAAGAACGGAGAAGACCCTGTACAGATCGTTGAAGCTAAAGGGCTTGTACAAATAAGCGACCCTTCACAGATTGCACCTATCATTGATGAGGTCATTGCGAAAAATCCAGATAATGTTGAAAAATTCAAAGCAGGAAATACGAAATTGTTAGGCTTTTTTGTAGGACAAGTACTCAAAGCCACAGGGGGCAAAGCAAACCCTCAAGTGGTCAATGAACTAGTGGCTGAGAAGTTGAAGTAATAAAAGAACGAAAACAACTCATTAAACACTTCTTAGTTTAAGAGGCTGTTCCCCTCGTTACACCTCGCATGAGGTGCAAAAGGATGCATATGAACCATATAATTGACCTGACCATTAAACCGCAATATATCAAAAACTACAAGAACGGATACCCTTTGATCTCAAAAGAGTTTATAGTTGATTGGGACAAACTAAAAACAGAAGGAACGATCGTTAACCTACTTGATGATAGAAAAAAGTTTATCGCTAAAGGGTATTACGGTATTCAAAACAAAGGGCATGGTTGGATACTCTCCTGTAACAAAGAGGAAAAGATTGATGTTGCGTATTTCAGTAAGAAGATAAAAGCGGCTCTCCAATACCGAAACGATCTCTACAATGATAAAAACACTACAGCGTTCAGGGTATTTAACGGTGAAGGCGATGGTGTAGGTGGCTTAACGATAGATTATTTTGACGGCTTCTATCTGGTGACCTGGTATAGTTTAGGTATTCATGCTTTTAAAGAAGATATCTTGACAGCACTGAAATCTCAAGTAGCATATAAAGGGATCTATCAGAAAAAAAGATTTGATGCCAAAGGCCAATACCTTGATGACGCTGATGATTTTGTGTGTGGCGAGAGAGGTGAATTCCCTTTAGTCGTGAAAGAGAATGGTGCAAAATTCGCTATCTATCTGGATGACGGGCCTATGGTCGGGGTATTTTTAGACCAAAGGGAAGTGAGAAAAAAAATTCGTGATTGCTATGCCAAAGGGAAAACGGTACTGAATACCTTCTCTTACACAGGAGCCTTTTCTGTGTTTGCCGCTTTGGGCGGTGCAACCAAGACCACCAGTGTGGACCTGGCCAAAAGAAGCCGCAGTAAAACACAAGAACAGTTTATGCTCAACAACATCGATGTGGATGCACATGATATCATCGTTGAAGATGTCTTCAATTACTTTAAGTATGCTGTCAAGAAAGAATTATTATTCGACATGGTGGTCTTGGACCCGCCTAGTTTTGCAAGGTCAAAAAAACATACCTTCTCTGTGGCAAAAGACTATGTCAAACTGCTTAAAGAGGCGATACAGATAACAAATAAGGATGGGGTGATCGTTGCATCGACGAATTATGCGAACTTGAAGATGGGTAAATTCAAAGAGTTTATAGACAAGGCATTTAAAGAGCTGGGGGGAAAGTACAAGATAGAACATACGTTTTCTCTACCCAAAGATTTCAGGGTCATGGAAAAATTTAAAGAGGGAGATTACTTAAAAGTAGTATTCATCAGGAAAGTAGCATAAGTGCTATAATGTGATAAAAATAATGCTTGTTAATTATTTTATGTTATTATAGTAACCCAAAATTTGAATTAAAACGAGTACAAAAGAGTGTGTCTTATCAATATCAAGGATAAAAGATGCAAAAAAAATTTTTTTTAGTACTTTTTTCTTATCTTTCCCTTCTCTATGGAGATGTACAGTTAAAGGTACTTGACCTTTCAGACTCACACTATGAAATCGGTGAATCGATGCTTGAGTATGAGGATACGACTGCGAAGATGACATTATCCGAGATACGCCATCTTCCTTCCAAAGATTTTATACCACTCAACAGACCCGTAGCAAGCCATCCCTTTACAAATTCAGCATTTTGGTATCAGTTCAAAGTGATCAATAAAGAAGAGACACCACTATCCAGACTGATCATCTTTGAACCGGCCTGGCTTGACTCCGTGACCTTCACTGTCATATCTCCAAAAGGAGAAGTCAAGACCTATCAGGGCGGGAATACCTATCCTTATTCAAAAAGAGCACTCGATCACTATCTTATCAATTTTGAACCACTGTTTGAACCGGGTATTTCTACCGTGTATGTTCAAGTGAAAACAAGAGATCCTTTTATTGTTGCGTTGTCTGTCATGGATAAAGCAGCATTTTTAGCCGAACAGGTTGATGCGTCGATGTATATCGGTTTGGTGTATGGTGGTATTGTTGCCATGCTCTTCTATAATCTTTTTCTCTATTTTGGTGTGAAAGCCCGTTATTATGCTTATTATGTACTCTTCCTGGTTGCCTTTTTTGCGATGAATGCTTCTTATAACGGCTATACTTTTATGTACCTCTTCCCTCATTGGCCTACTGTGCAAAATTGGGCACAGTCCACCTCTATCTACTTTTATGTGGTGGCTGCACTGCTTTTTGCAAGATCATTTTTAAACTTTGTGAAATACCATCATACCTTGTACATCATCACAACGATTCTGATCTTTGGTATTGTCGGGGTTGCAGTGCTCTCAGCTATGATCGGTGGCTATCATTATCATGTGATGCTTGCTATCATATCCATACTGTTGATCAGTGTCTATCTCTTTGGTATCGCACTGTATAGTCTACTCACGGGTAATCATTCAGCTCGATTTTTTCTTCTTGGAACTGCCAGTGGTCTGATCGGTGCTTTTATTACTGCGCTGACGGTCATGTCTTATATTCCGTATACCTATCTGACCTATAAGGCCAATGACATTGGTATGTATATCGATGTGATTCTGCTCTCTATGGCACTGGCTGATCGTATGAAAATGACACAGGAGAAAAGGCTCATCGCTGAAAAAGAGGCAAAAACAGATATCTTAACAGGACTCTATAACCGTAGAGCCTATTATGAGATCTCACATAAAGAGTTTAACCGTCTCTTACGGCACAATAGATGTCTATCGATCATTATGTTTGATATCGATCATTTTAAAGAGATCAATGATACGTATGGACATGACGCAGGAGACAATGTATTGAAAGTAGTAGCAAATATCGTAAAAGGTGTGATCAGGGAATATGATTATGCTTTTAGAATGGGCGGTGATGAGTTTTTGGTTTTATTGCCTGAAACCAATGAGAAACAAGCCTTGTTCCTTGCTGAACGTATCAGAAAAAGAGTAGCAACTAAAAAGTTTATTGAGAAGGATGAGAAGTTCTACATTACAGCCAGTTTTGGTATCAGCCAATATAATCATATTGAAAGAAGCATAGAGACTATTGTAAAAAGGGCTGATAAAGCCCTTTACCATGTCAAAGAGAGCGGTAGAAATAGGGTGAAAGCATTAGATAAATTTATCAGAGTGTGAGTGCAGAAAGATAAAACCCTACAATCTCGTACCCTATGAAGCCAAATAATAATCTAAAGTAAAGGTCATATCTTCATCCAGATCCAGATTCGCTCTCATCCATGTAATATAGCCTCTGTCTTCATTTACGACTTCAGCGATCTCTCTGTCTTTGTATTTCCCGAACTTGAAGGTTTTCATCATCACAGGGGTTTGGGTGAGTTTAGCCAGTTTTTGCATGGGGTTTATACCTGCAAATTTCTCTTGTGTTAGACGTACCAGTTTTGAAAGCAGCAATTTCATGACAAGTACATCACCTATCGCATCATGTGCTTTGATAGTGATACCAAGTTTTTGCGCTTCTGCCTCTTCGATCTGATAGAGTTCAAGTGCGTAGCGCAGATACTGCAGTCTGTGATTGGGACTGTCAGGAAGCAGGTGCTTGGCACATCGGAGTGTGTCTATCAGGGTGTAGTGGTTTTTAAACCCTTCTTTTTCCAGCATACCCAGATCAAAAGCAATATTATGTGCGATAAGATAATTCTCTTTTTGGTTGAACTGCTGTAATTTGAGTGCAAAATCGGTTTCATCGTAAAGTCCTTTGTCTTTGATGAGCTCCGGTGTGATGTTATGTACTTCCATCGCTTCTACAGTGATGGGTACAGGCGCCTGGCACAGTTCATCCAACACTTCGATCTCATCTTTACTGTGTACGATCATTGCACCTACCTGTATAATGCGGTCAGGTTCTTGATTTCCTGTGGTTTCTGTATCGAAAAGTACGTATATTGCCATGCTTTATCCTTGAATGATGTAGATAGATAGTATCGTATTTTATCTAACAACCCCAACCCTAAATGACAAATGGTATAATACTGCATATTATAGCTTCAATTACAGGACACACCATGGCCAAACACTTTACTTCGATCATCTCCAGTGCATTTGGAAAGTTCGCTTCTAAAGCATTTCCCTCACCGATACAACACTTTATTAACAATGGATATGTAAAACTTATGGGACTTGATATGAGTGAGTTCAAAGAGCCTAGTGCATACCCGACACTGAACAAACTCTTTACAAGGGCTTTTGAAACTCCTAGAGCCTTGCCTGAAGATAAAGATGCTCTGATATCCGGTGTGGATGCACTCATTACGGATGCAGGGATGATCAAAGATGGTAAAGCCTATCAGATCAAAGGAATGAGTTACTCTATTGAAAAGCTTTTTGGTACCTACCATCAGGATGCGGTCAGTAAAGTAGAAGGAGGAGAGTTCATCAATTTTTATCTCTCTCCCAAAGATTACCATCGCTATCATATGCCGATGAGACTCAAGGTAAAATCATTGACACATATCCCGGGTAAACACTATCCTGTGAATTTCCCGTTACTCCGTCATAAAGTGGACCTCTTCATTGAAAATGAAAGAGTGATCATAGAGTGTGAAGATGAGAAGGGAAGAACACAGGTACTGGTACTTGTGGCTGCACTCAATGTAGGTCAAATGGTCGTAACTTTTGAGGAAAAAGTGAGAACTAACTCAGAGATAAGAGAACCGGTGCATTATGAATATGAAGATTTTTGGGTCGAGAGAGGAGAATTCTATGGCTGGTTTGAGATGGGCTCGACGATCTTGACCTTTTCAGAAAAAGGGAGTATATTCCCGGAAGTAGCGATCAATCAAAAAGTAAAATTTACTGATATTTTAGGTAAAGTATTATAGAAGATTACAAATAAAGGGGAGAAAGTATGAAAATTAAAGAGATAGAAGAGTATGCACAGGTCCGTGCGAAAGCAAGAGCATACCTTTGTTATATCATAGGAAGACATATTTCTCAAACGATTATCAATGGTGATATTTCTACAGTACTTGCAAAGTTAGAACCGCTTCATGAGAGTATCCCTACTGCAGAGGCGATTTATGCACTGGATGGTAAAGGTATACAGATCACTGAAAATATCTCTAAGGATAAAAAGCTTCAGGGGATTGGTAAAGGTGAGGATAGAAGTGATAGGGCTTATTACTATAAAACGCAAAGAGAACATCGTTGTACCTTAACAGAACCATACCCGTCGAATTTAAGTAATACGATGGTTGTCACTGCATCATTTCCAATCGTAGATGAAAATGATAATTTGATCAGTATTATTTGCGTAGATATCTCTTTGGCAAATATTTTACGGATGGTGCATCCAAGCTCTATCGACTCATATTCTGGAAAATTAAGTAAAATTGCCTATACTGCATTCTCTTTAGCACTGGCAGGTGTATCACTGTTACTCTTTGTCAAAGGTGTGACAGCATTCTTGCATTTTGGTGTTGATTTTACTGCGATTGATATTAATGAGATGTTTAAAGCCACGATCCTTTTGACCCTCTCTTTGGCTATTTTCGATCTGGTCAAAGCAATATTTGAGGAAGAAGTTTTGGGTAAGGAGAAAAAAGGGGCCACCGGCGAGGGACATCAGACAATGATTCGTTTTTTAGGCTCCATTATCATTGCACTGTCCATTGAAGCCTTGATGCTGGTATTTAAGTTTGCACTCACAGATCCGGCCCAGCTTGTGTATGCGGTCTATCTCATTTCCGGTGTTGCATTACTTCTAGTGAGCCTTTCTGTCTATGTGAAGTTCATACAGCCAAGACTTAAAGATACGGAAAAGATGAACTAGTGGATAAAAAACTGATCATTTTTGATATGGATGGCACCTTGGTCAACTCTTCATTGACCATAGCCAATGCGATCAATTATGTTCGAAAAAACCTGGGTTTTGAACCCATGGCACAAGAGTATATTTTAAGATTGGTCAATGACCATACGATCAATCCTGCACAAACCTTTTACCATGCAAAAGCCTTTGACCGGGACCATGAAAAATGGTTTTCGGAGTACTATACGAAAAACCATGCAAGCGAATTGGTACTCTATGAGGGTATCAAAGAGCTGCTTGATACGCTGAAAGGCAAAGGACACGATCTTGCTGTAGCGACCAATGCTTACAGGGGTTCAACCATAGAATCACTGACCCACCTAGAGGTCTATGAGCATTTTGATGCAATCGCCTGTTATGATGATGTCCCGCAAGGAAAACCACACCCGGACATGCTTCACAAAATACTGGATCAACTAGGTCATAGCAGCCATCAGGCACTTTTTATTGGTGACGGTCCACGTGATGCGTTGGCAAGCCAAAGGGCAGAGATAGACTATATTATGGTGGACTGGGGTTTTACAGACCATACCGATGCTGTGCGCAGTGTCGATGAACTGCATGCCTTACTACTACGTTAAACCTTCATCTTTTAGAGAACTTGTCTTTTAAAAACAGTATCAATGCTGTCGTTAACGCAATACCTGATACGATCAAAAAAAGACCTTGAATCCCATAGATGTGTACAATAGGCTGTAAGAGAAGCGGAGAAGAAAACTGTCCTAGAAAGAAGCTTGATGCAAGTACGCCTGAAGCTTTCCCTCTTTTCTGAGCAGGTACTTTCGCAAGAAACCATGAGTTGGTATTGACAAGGATCAGGCCAAATCCTATACCAATGAACGCTGTACTATAAAAAAGTTGTGCAATAGTGTGGGCTTGAGAAATGATGAAGAGGCCTGTGCCAAAAAAAATAAATGTCATAATATAGATATGGACATAAGAGAACCTCGCTTTCAGTTTGGCATACTGTCTCGAGGTAAGAGCATTGAAGATCATCGCTGTAGCAATGACCAATCCTATAGTACTTGGTTTGCCATGTAAAGTCTCTATAATGAGATAAGGCAGTTGGGTAGGCAGCATATAAAAAAGTACCATGGCAAAAAAAGCAGTGAGATATATAGGCCAGAGTTTGGCCTCTAGCTCCATATCACTTTCAACATGTGTATGTTTCTCAGGCTCATGGAGAGCGGTAAGCAGCAGAGGTAGAAAGAAGAGGGGTAAGATGTAGATAGCAAAAGGGTAGGACCAATGAAGTTGCGCAAGTAGACCTCCGGCTGTAATAAACAGGATCCCTCCTAGTGCTACGGCCATCCCCTGAACAGACATAAATTTATGCCGTGCCATTTCATCCAGATAATCACCTATGAGTGCGGTAGAACTGGTCATAAGCAGTGCAACAGCTATACCTAGAACCGCCCGACCGGCAAGAATGGCATAGAAGTTCTCAAGATAAAATCCCGAACTTCCACCCAGTACAAAGAGGATGATCCCTGTATAGAGTGGTTTTAATCTGCCAAATTTATCTACAATGATCCCGGCTATTGGAGCAAAAAGTGCAATGATGATGGAAGGAATGGTCAACATCAGTTTTGAAAGAAATTCGATATGAGGAAGATCACTGAATGTTTGACTAATGAGGGGAAGAGAAGAGACAACAGTGATGCCGGACATCACACCCATCGTTGCGATCAAGAGTAGAGAGATCTGAATCTTCTTATTTATAGTTTTAGACATGGAAAGCTTTATTAGGTAATTTATCGTTAAAATCAATTATATCCTCTTTTTAATGTTGGTATATTGAGTTGATGGCGTACTATAATTCAGATTTTGCTATATTACGCAAAAAATGCAAAGAGGAAATCCAATGTCAAAAACCCTCATCACCGATCTCTTTTCTCTCCTTCTTATAGGGATAGCTTTTCTGGTGCCATCTGTCTATTATGAGATGCTCCTGTTTACAGGATTATTTGCACTCTCAGGAGCCATTACTAATCAACTTGCTATTCATATGTTATTTGAAAAGGTACCATTACTATATGGCTCCGGGGTGATAGAAAAAAACTTTACGGCTTTCAAAGCGTCTATCCGTGAGATGATGATGAAACAGTTCTTTAGTAAAGAGCAGCTGGGAGATTTTTTTGCAAAAGAAGAAGAGAATATAGATCTGACTCCTTTGGTCGAAGGTGCAGACTTTTCTCCTGCTTTTGATGCACTCTCTAAAACGGTGATGGAGTCGAAATTCGGTGGCGCTATCGCAATGTTCGGTGGTGAAGCAGCATTAGAAGGTTTACGTGATCCTTTTTCACGCAAGCTCAAGAGTGCTGTAAGTGCCATCGTTTCTTCTTCTGCTTTTAAGGCACAACTTGACCATCATATACAAAGCTCAACCTTGAGTGAAGATATGATCGATTCAGTAGAAACATTGATCACAAAAAGATTGGATGAACTGACACCAAAAATGGTGAAAGAACTGGTACAAGATCTGATCAAGGAACATTTAGGATGGCTTGTGGTGTGGGGCGGTGTTTTCGGTGGCCTTATAGGAGTGGTAACATCATTTTTGATCTGAGATCTCTCAAACTCAGGTTAGAATGGCTTAATGGAAAAACAGTATAATAATTACTATCATAATTTTCCGGAGATACCATTTTGCCCTTCATAAAGATCCTCTTGACCCTTTTTACGCTTATTTCCATGGCAAACGCCAAGAATTATTTTAAAACACATGATGATATGTGTGACGGTACCCAAACCATACAATGTACAAATGATTTTAACACTGTACGGAATCTTCAAATTGCACTGAATAGAGATAAACACATCAATGCGAAACTCAAGGTTGACGGTAGATGGGGAGAGAAGACAAAAGAAGCGGTTATCGCTTTTCAAACGTATTATGGGCTGACTCATACAGATGGCTGGGTAGGAAAAGAAACCAAATCCAAACTTGATAAAATTTCTAAAAATATCAAATTCCCTAAAGATAAACAAGTCAAACATGTAAAATTGATGAAGTATAACAACTATGCTGACTTTAGAAAACACACAAACTTGAGAAAAAGTTACAGTATCTATGAAGATAAAAAACTGCTCAGTAAAGCAAATGGAAGAAATACAAAATTAAAAGTAGATATCTCAGAGCAAAGAATAAGGCTTTATGTCGATGATAAAGTAGCACTTTGTGCACCTTGTACGACTGGGGCCAAAAGAAAGCTTGAACCTAATACTGGGATCATCCGAAATCAAAGTACACCCAAAGGGACATTTTGTATCAAGGAGAAGATAGCAGATAAGCGTTCTACTATCTTTGGTAAAATGTATCGGGGCAAGAAGTTGGTCTACAAAGGTGACAGAAGAAAATATAAAGGTAAAAAAGCCAAATATGTAGGTGCATCACTTAAGAATTGGATGCGGCTTACAAGTGGTGGTATCGGTCTTCATGCAAGTAAATATGTGAAACGGTATCCTGGAAGCAATGGGTGTATCAGACTTCCTTATAAAGTATCAAAAACCATTTTTAACAAGGTACGTAAAGGTACACCGGTCAGTATCGTAAACTGATCTCAAATGGACTAATCTAAAAGTTTTTATCTCAAACCGCTGCTTTCTTTTTAGCGACCATAGACGTTTTCATCGTTCTGTACCCTTGGTAGTCTTCATCCCAAAACTCAGGTAGTTGTAAAAGTTCACATGTTTCATCAAAAGTGGCTTCTAGTTCACCTTCATTCAGAAGAAAAGCAGGATTGGATGTGGTACGCTCATTGTCAGGATGATGTAAAAAGGTTTCCATCAGAATGATACCGTTGGGCTTAAGAGCATCTATCATCTGTGGGAAGAGTCTACGCTCTAGAAAATAGGTACAGATAATAAGGTCATATTTCTCTTTGGGGAGGGTATAGGTATCAAAATCCACTTCTTTTGCATGGATATGAGGGATGTTCTGAAGCTGATCTATAGCCACAGAAGAGATATCAAGTGCATCGACCTCAAATCCTTTGGAAGCAAGATATCTGCTATGCCTTCCCATACCGCAGGCTATGTCAAGTGCCTCTAGTCCTGGAGCCAGTGAAGCATAGTCACTGACAAGTTTGATGGGTTCATCTGGCATTGGCTTGTTTCGCCATTTTTCATCCCAACGTTCTTTATCCTCTTGTGCCATAGCTGCCCTTTTTCTTTGAAGTCTCTTTTGGTATTATTCTATCAAAATTATGAATAAGTTTTATGAGACTCAGTTAAATTTGTATCAGGGAGATGAAATGTCAGAGCGCAATACACTAACCTTTATATCTTGGAATGTGAACGGTATCAGGGCGGTAGAGAAGAAAGAGGCACTCAAGTGGATCGATGAAGAAAATGTGGATTTTTTGGGGCTGCAGGAGATCAAAGCAGAAGCAGATCAGATCCCTGAGACTATCTTTGAGAGGGAATACAAATTTCAAAGTATCAACTCATCATCAAATAAAGGACAGTCAGGTGTAGCACTCTATACAGATATCAAGGGTGAAGCATCTTGTTGTTCGCATGTGGATATCTTGGATGAAGGACGCATCAATGAATACCACTTTGGAGATATCGCCTATTTCAATGTCTATTTCCCCAATGGACAGCGTGACGATGAGCGTTTGGAGTACAAAATGGCATTTTATGACCGTTTCTTAGAGCATATCAATACCTTAAGGGATGAAGGTAAGTCCATTATTGTATGCGGTGATGTCAATACAGCCCACAAAGAGTTCGACCTCGCCCGACCTAAAGCCAATGAAAAGACCTCCGGTTTTTTACCGATGGAACGGGAATGGCTAGACAAACTCCTCAGCAATGGCTATATCGATACCTTTAGACATGTAAAAGGCGATGAAACAGACCGTTACAGCTGGTGGAGTTACAGAGCGGGAGCCAGGGGCAAAAACGTGGGGTGGAGGATCGATTATTTCTTTGTTTCAGATGATCTCAAAGAGAGGATCGTCGATGCGGATATCCTGGATCATATTATGGGAAGTGACCACTGTCCTGTGAAGTTGGTTTTGAAGGTTTAGCTTTACCCTTTGGTCAAATGCCATCCAGAGCTATAAGGACATCTATAAACACTAAGCTGTAATTGTTTTTCCTTGGATAGTGTAGCTATCTGCTCTTTGGCAGATACTTCAGAGTCATAAAGGTCTTTGATCTCTCCATGACTGTCTCTGCAGGTACATACTTCCTTTTTTTGTACAGTGAGGTCAACTTGGAGTTCTTGAGACTTTTTTATCTGTTCCATATGCCCATTCAGTTCATGAAGGCTCTGAACATTAAAGTATTTTAATATTTGATCTTCTGAGAGGTGGGCCAGGTGAGGGTGGCTTTTTTGGAGGTGTTTGAGTATCTCTTCGTTTTTTACTAGTTCACTTTTGATAGTTTGAAGGGATTTTTTTAAGTGCATCACATGGTAGAGCGGGATCTACTCTATCTCTCCCGTATAGTAAAACTCATCCAAACCTTCTAGAAAGGCCATGAGCAGTTCATCAGAGCATGCCTTAAAGTTCTTATGCCCTTCTTTTCGAAAAAGGGAAGCGAGTTGCTGTTTGCTGAGTTCAACATCTGCTAGACCAAAGATGATCTCTGTCTCTGCTTCTTTGAGTTCCAGAGCGATACGAAGCTTTTTGAGTATGAGGTTGTTGGTCAGCTCTACCGCTTCCTCATCATTTTGTTTTTTCGGAGATGGACCTCTTTTAAGTGTGACCATTCCATCTAAGAATACACCTAACTCTTCATAACTGGCCGGTATGAAATCTTTGTCTTGACGGCGTTTGAGAAGAGACTCCAAATGTGAAGCATCCATAGGAAAGTCTTCAAGCCTATAGGCTTCTAACATCTCTTCTGTTGTTAAATTCAGTGCTTTTTGTATACGGTAGAGTATTTCATTTGTATTGATCTGCATTATTTTTTACCTGCTTCCTGGGCAAGGGCGGCTAATGCTATTTTAGCTTTTGTCAGTATGTTTAAACAATTTTTGTCTTTAACATTGTGTTTTAATGACCAGTATTCCGGATTGGTATAAATAAAGCTTGTTTCACCCTCATAGTTCGTAGTAACAAGTATGCGAAGAGGCAGGTCCAAGCCCATAGAAGGGTTACAGTTCATCAGAACCGTTCCCATCTTTGGATTACCGAAGACCACAACCGTTTCAGGTTTCAAATTCATATTGACATTTCTTGCATTGGCTCTATGATCCATGGTACTGAAATGGGTAAGCCCTTGATCCATGATGAGTTTTTCCAGTCTGGCTACTGAAGTAGTGTGATCATTTTCACTTTTTACTGTTTCAAGAAAGGTACCTTTTTTACTATCACAGCCAACTAAAGCAAACCCGATCAATCCAATGAATAGTAATTTTCTCATCATGGTCCTTTATTACACGTTAAATCTAAAGTGCATCACATCGCCATCTTGTACGATGTACTCTTTACCTTCCAGTCTGCTTTTACCAGCCTCTTTTGCACCGGCTTCTCCTCCACAAGCGATAAAGTCTTCATAGCTGATAACCTCCGCACGGATGAAACCTTTTTCAAAGTCATTATGAATGACTGCTGCAGCTTTAGGTGCTGTCGTCCCCTTACGTATGGTCCATGCACGTACCTCTTTGACACCTGCGGTAAAGTAGCTCATCAGGCCAAGTGTGTCAAAACCTTTGTGTATGATCTGGTCCAGACCACTCTCTTCAACACCAAGTTCTGCAAGCATCTCCTCTCTCTCTTCATCATCAAAGTCTACCATATCTTCTTCTACTTTGGCACACAGTTTGATCACTTCTGAATTTCGTTCTGCTGCATAGGCTTTGAGTTTTTTTACATATTCATTGTCTTCACTCAGACCATCTTCATCGACATTTGCACCATAGATGATCGGTTTTGATGTAAGAAGACGCAGATCCTTGTTCATCGCCAAAAAGCCATCACTCTCTTTGTCTGCAAACGTAGATACCGGATGGCCTTCTTCTATATGTGCCAGGAGTGCTTCAGCGACTTCAAGCTGTTCTTTTGCATCCTTGTCGTTTCCTCTTGCTTTCTTTTTTAGCATCTCTATACGTTTGAGCACTGCATCGATATCGGCAAAGAGAAGCTCCTGCTCAATGATCTCAACATCTCTGATAGGGTCGATAGAACCTTCTGTATGAACAATGTTCTCATCATGAAAACATCTTACAATGTGCAGGATCACTTCTGTTTCACGGATATTTCCAAGAAATTTATTTCCCAGACCTTCACCTTTACTCGCACCGGCTACAAGCCCGGCGATATCAACGAAATCAATCGTTGAGTGTTGTATTCTTTCAGGGTTAACGATCTTTGCAAGTTCATCCAGTCTATTGTCTGGTACAGGTACCACCGCTTTATTTGGCTCGATGGTACAGAACGGATAGTTTGCACTTTCTGCATTTTGTGCTTTAGTGAGTGCGTTAAAAGTCGTAGATTTTCCTACATTTGGTAGTCCAACAAGTCCGATGCCTAGTCCCATGGTATTCCTTAATTATGATAATATGATTACCGCGATTTTAGCGAAATATTGGTGAAGAGGGGGTTAGTTCCTATCAGATGTCATTTTATTCATGATGATCATAGATGATTTATAGAAAATTTATCTATTTTACATACACTTTTGCTATGATAAAAAAATACAAGTGAGACAGAATCAAAAAAAAACAGGAAGATCAATGGAAAATGCTTTACTGATATTAATTATTACGATTGGTATAGCAACAGTACTCAATGTTGTCCTAAAAAGATTTGATATACCAACGATTATAGGGTATGTTATCACTGGTTTTACTATCTCATCAATTTTCCATTTTGCCAATGATTCCAGAGAAATGTTATCTCATTTGGCAGAATTTGGAATTGTATTTTTAATGTTTACTATAGGATTGGAATTTTCAGTTAACCACCTCAAAAGGATGAAAAAAGAGGTTTTCGTTTATGGTGCGATGCAAGTTATCATTTCAGGGGTTCTATTCACATTACTAGGTTCCTTTGCTTTTGATCTGGATATTAGAAGTGCTATCGTCATAGGTTTTGCACTTGCACTCTCCTCTACAGCGATCGTTCTGAAGATCCTTAATGAAAACAATCAAATACATTCAGGCTATGGACGTACAACGCTTGGCATTCTACTGTATCAGGATTTAGCTGTTATTCCGATACTTTTAATGGTCTCTTTTTTCACTTCTGAAACTGAGTCCTTGTCCATTCTCCTGGTTGAAACTTTTGGAAGTGCTATTGTGGTATTTTCAATTCTCTTTCTTTTCGGTAAATATTTTCTTGAACGATTCTTTGGCTGGATCACAGCATCAGGTTCAGAAGAGATTTTTCTGGTTGCGGTATTGCTTATTGTTATGAGTGCTTCCTATTTGGCAGATATATTTGGTTTTTCCTACTCATTGGGAGCATTCCTTGGAGGAATGATAATATCTGAAACAAAGTATCGTTATCGTATAGAAACAGACCTGATACCCTTTAGAGATATCCTTTTAGGCGTCTTTTTTATTACGATAGGGATGTTGATCGATTGGCATTCTCTTGTGAATTACGGAGATGTTATATTTGGGTTACTTGTAGGTATTATGCTCTTTAAAGGTTTAGTGATCTTTGGTATTTTACGCGTGTTTGTACAGACGAGAACTGCACTTAAAACGGCATTGGCACTGTTTCAGGTAGGAGAATTTGCCTTAGCTGTGTTTGCACTTGCATATGCCAATAATCTCATCTCTAATGAACTCAATCAGATCATGATCATTACGGTCATTTTTTCAATGATATTGACACCTTTTGTACTGAAAAATATTAAAAAGATTGCAGATATGCTTCACAAAGAGCCTATGGCATTACGTGACCGTGCACTTATAGGTGGTACATATAGAAATCATATTATTATATGTGGATATGGACCGGTAGGACAAAAACTTGTCAAAATGTTTAAAGAAAGAAATCTACTTTACGTCATACTTGAGCATGATGTGAAGGTAGTGGATGATGTAATAGCAAAAGGTGAAGAAGCCATTTATTTTGCCAATGCCGCACAGAAAATGGTTTTGTCACATTTTAATGTTAATGCTTGTAATGCCATCATTGTCACGGTAGAAAATGAGATACAGAGACAATTGATCTGTGAAAATATTGCTTCATTCAATCGTGATATCAATAGTATCGTAAGTGTAAACAATCATGCAGAAGAAGAGTTTATCTCAGCGTTAGGTATCAAACATATCATCAATAGCAGAGATACTATTGCTGATATGCTGGCAGAAGAGGCATTGGCATGTCATCTTAAACTCACAAAAGAGTAAAACGATGTAACACTCTCTTGTTCTCTAGGATGCCGATTATTTATCATCCTCAGAGAGTTTTTCAATAAGTTTTACCATCATTCTCACTCCGGCACCAGAAGCACCAAAAGGGTTTTCTCCCCATGCATGTTCTACAAATGCAGGACCTGCGATATCAATATGCGCCCATTTTTCTTTATGGTCTTCATCGATGAACTCCGAGAGGAATTGACCCGCTGTGATCGCTCCTCCATAACGTGTATTGGAAATATTGCATACATCTGCTATCTCAGACTTGATCGTCTTTTTGAGGTAAGGGTTAAAGTCTAAGGCAGTGGCCAATTCTCCTGAACGTTTTGCTGCATCTACAACAAGTGATTTCATGTCATCAGAGTTCCCCATAATACCTGATGTATAGTTTCCTACACCCACTACACAGGCACCTGTAAGTGTCGCAAGATCGAAGAGGTAATCCGCTTTGACCTCCTGCTGTGCATAGCAGAGTGTGTCTGCAAGGACCAAACGGCCTTCGGCATCCGTGTTGCGTACCTCGATCGTTTTGCCATTCTTTGCTACCAGTACATCATCAGGTTTATAGGCATCCCCGCCAATCATATTCTCTACGGCACCTACAAAACCATGTACCTCTACAGGCAAGTTCATTTCTGCTACGGCTTTCATGATACCGATGACCGCTGAACCACCACTCTTGTCCGACTTCATCGTCACCATGAAGTCAGCAGGCTTAAGGCTTAGTCCACCACTGTCATAGGTAAGACCTTTACCTACTAGGGTCACGACACATTTTGCATCTTTTGGCTTGTGTGCAAGGTGTATGACCCTTGGTCTATGTCGGCTTGCACGTGCCACAGCAAGCAGTGTCTCCATCTTCTCTTTTCTCAGCTCTTTGGGCTTAAGTACTTTACACTTCAGGCCTGTTTCATCTGCCATGGTCTCAGCGATCTCTGCCATGACATTCGGATAACAGTCATCAGGTGTTGTGTTGACGATGTTACGTGTGAAGTTAGTGGCATCAGCTATAATCTGTGCTTTATGGATGACTGTAGAAGCTTTTTCTACATCTACCTTGTATCCGTTATACTCTTCAAGTGAGATAGAGATATGTTTGATCTTCTTCTTACTTTTTTTTGTTTTATAATTCTCAAATGTGTATGCACCCAGGACAAAGCCTTCCACCATAGCACGAAGAGAGTTCGTACATTTCTCACTGGAGAGATAGGTTGCAATTTTGATAGATTTGTACTCTTTTCCATTGAGTGCTTTAATGGCATTGGCTGCAGCCGTTCTGATATCTTTACTGCGTGTTGAGTCTGCACCCACATAGAGTCTGTCTTTACTTACAAGGAAACACGTTTCATCCTGTCCACCTTCAAAACCTGCTTTTTTTAAGAGTTTTTTATCTTGTACGAACGTATGATCTGTATTTTTGTCGATGACAATGATGACTTCTATATCGCCTTGGATATCTGCCACAGAGAGTTGTGTTAATTCAAAATTCATGGATAGCCTTTGGTTTGTTTTATTCTATGGAGTATAGCAAAATATTGGTAAATACGCGTTATGAGAATAAACAAGACGCCCCCTTTTAAAAAGACTAAAGATACTTTTTGTAGTATACTATGTAAAAAGATTGCAAGGAGAGATGATGCTGTTAATTGTTATTGTGATAGCAGGAGCACTAATGGGTTTTATGTATGGTAATATGACAGATGGGTTTATTTTCGATAAAAACATTTGCCTCTTTGCAGGTCTTACACTCATCATGCCATCACTTTTTAAATTCAAGTTAAGAGATACTATGCTGGTATGGGAGTATAGGTCAGTTCTTTTTAAAGGATTTATTATTAACTATCTGCTTTTACCGATATTTGCACTGGTTATCGGATTTATAACGAATGATTTTGGCATTACTGCAGGCTTGTTTTTACTTGCTGTATTGAGTGGTGGAGGTATGGTCATGCATTGGATCAAAAGATCCAATGCTGACACCTCTTTAGGTTTCTTGCTTCTTTTCATTAATCTTGTTTTTGTTTCACTCTCATTATTGATGTTGCATCTTTTTGCTACGTATAGTGCAGGGCACTTTGGGGTGACCTATGATGAGAAGATCACTATCAGTAGATTTGTAGAACCGGTGATCACACTTTTAATCGTGATACCTTTCTTGGCAAGCAGGGTGGTACTCTTAATAAAACCATTGCTTACATGGATCGAAACTTACAGTAAATTTATCAGCCGTATCAGTATCTTTATCATTTTATTCTATCTGTTCGGTTTACAGAGTTCCCAACAGTTGATCGACATTTATGATTTTGAACCGGAACTTTTCTTTATCGCTCTGATTGCAGTAGCGGTGTTCTATCTGCTTGTATTGATAGTTTCAAAATTGATCTATAATTTGGACTCACCGCAGGAGAGAGCAGCATTTTGGCAAAGTATTACACGATACATCACCTTGGCTTTGGTGCTTTCTACCTTTTCGGCAAGTACCTTTGGTGTTTCAATGCTTCTACCTATCATGTTTTCCTATCTCGTGCAGATACCATTATCTGTCGTCATCAGCAATAGGTATATGACCGATGTATAGGTTGTGATGTTTAGGCAAACTGGTCTTTGAGTATATCTTTTGCCTGTATCATATCTTTATCACCACGTCCTGAAAGATTGATCAGGATCGTTTTACCTTTGATCTCATCTGGTTTCATCTTTTTAAGGTAGGCAATGGCGTGTGAACTTTCAAAGGCAGGAATGATACCCTCTGCCTGAGAAAGCCATACAAATGCATCCAAGGCTTCATCATCTGTTATATAGTCATATTTAGCGATACCTTCATCTTTTAAAAATGAATGCTCCGGTCCTATACCCGGGTAGTCAAGTCCTGCTGAGATGGAATGTGCTTCCTGTACCTGACCATCTTCATCCTGAAGGATGTAGCTCAGTTGACCGTGAAGTACACCCGGGCTTCCTTTCGCAAGTGAGCAGCCATGTTTGGAGTCAAGTCCTAGTCCACCAGCTTCTATACCGATACACTCTACGCTTTCATCTTCTAAGAAGTGATTGAAAATACCAAGGGCATTAGACCCTCCACCGATGCAGGCGATCACTTTGTCCGGCAGACATCCTTCCACTGCATTGAGCTGTTGCTTCGCTTCCCATCCTATGATAGACTGAATGTCACGTATCATCATTGGATAAGGGTGTGGACCTGCTACTGTACCGATGATATAGTAGGTATCACGTGCATTGGTCACCCAGTGTCTAATGGCCTCATTCATCGCATCTTTGAGTGTTTTACTTCCAGATTCAACGGCATGCACTTTTGCACCAAGCAGTTTCATACGGAAAACGTTCAATTCCTGGCGTGCAGCATCTTTGGCACCCATAAATATTTCACACTCCAGCCCAAAGAGTGCGGCAACCGTAGCTGTAGCTACACCATGTTGACCTGCACCGGTCTCTGCGATCACTTTTTTCTTACCCAGTCGCTTTGCAAGTATCGCTTGGGCTACCGTGTGGTTTATCTTATGTGCACCTGTATGGTTAAGGTCTTCACGCTTTAGGTAGATCTTTGCATCAAGTTCTTTAGAGAGGTTTTCCGCGAAGTAGAGCGAAGAGGGACGACCTACGTAGTTTTTGTAGTAATGGTCCACTTCTGCCCAAAACTCTTTATCAAAACGTACGGCTTCATAGTCAAGTCGAAGCTTCTCAAGTGCCGGCATCAATGTTTCAGGCACAAAACGTCCACCAAAACCTACCTGCCCATTTTCAAGGCTGCCAAAATGCCCTAGATTATCGGGGTCATGTGGACTTGGTTTAGGGATATATATTTCTTTATGTAAGTTCATCTGTTTCTCTTGTATAGTAATTAGGCAGATTATATCGTATGGGAGGTTATAAATTGCCTTATGGTGAGCAGATGAGACGAGTGAGATCAAACAATGTAGGCGATCTCGGCTTGTGAATCCAGTCTCATAGGCGGTCCCCAAAACCCGATACCGCTATTGACATACAGGTGGCTGCCATTGGAAAGTCTATGCAGTCCTTTGACATAGGGCTGCTGCAGTCTGACCAAATGCCCGAAAGGCCAGATCTGTCCACCGTGTGTATGCCCGCTGAGAATGAGATCAGGTCTATAGTTTCCAAGTTCTTCTATATATTTGGGTTGGTGGGCCAGGAGTATGGTCTTATAGGTGTCATGGCAGCCTTTAAAGGCTTTATCTATATCCGGTTCGAGCAGGTTCATACGATAGCCTATAAGGTCTGTTACACCTACGACATTGAGCTTTAATGCATCTATCTTTACATTCTCATTGAGCAACAGTGTGATCTTTGTGCTTTTGATAAACTCAATGATCTCCAGGGGATTGTGAAAAAACTCATGATTACCAAAAATATAGTAGATGCCGTGTTTAGCACGTATATTGTCAAGTTCTCTGATACTCTCTTTTATCTCTTCCAGCGCAGTATCGACAAGATCGCCGGTTATAAAGACTATGTCCGGTTTGAGCGCATTGATCTTAGAGACAGAGGCTTTAACAAAATCTCTGTCGATCAGGCCTCCTATATGAAAATCACTGATCTGAATAATAGAAAAATCAAAATGATCAAACTCCACTACATTGACGACGGGCTCCTTCATCCCCTCATAGGCACCGGCACTGACATAAGAGGTAGAGAGTGCGATCAGCGCAGCATCACCACTGTTCTTAATGAAGTTTCTTTTCGAAATGTCGACACTTCTGAGTGTTTTATGAAACAGGTTAAGCACTTCATGAACAATAAGATATAAAAGAAGCACAAAAGAGATACCGATGGAGAGAGAGAAGAGATAATAAAAAGGCGTGTTGATTAGATCTGTATAACGGCCTAAGACATAGAGTATATTGAAAATAAAGTTCAGGCCTAACAGGAGGGTCAACTTCTTTTTCACTGCTTCAGATACCAAGAACTTTTTGATGACCCTGGAGTAAAAAAGGTAATGTATTGAGAAGAAAAGTAGAAGAAAAATTGAAAAAAACATATAAACTCTCATGGTGGTCACCTTTAGTAGATGCTACATTATACACTACATTGTTTATGTTGGACAAAATGTGTCCTATGTCGATGCAAAGGACTTTGCCATAGTGTGTTTATCTTGAACACACTATGAAAGCTAATCTATCTCTAAAACAGAATAGACAGGGGCATCGAAGCCTTGACGTCCATTGAGGAAGGCAAGCTCCATGATGAAACATGCCTCTACACAATTTGCACCCACTTTATCTATGAGGTTTGCAGCCGCTTTTGCTGTTCCGCCTGTAGCAATAAGATCATCTATGAGAAGTACCTTCGGATCTTCTTTTTCTCCAAAAGCATCGATGTGTATCTCTACTTCGTCAAATCCATACTCAAGACTGTATTTCTCAGCCACAGTGGTATAGGGTAGTTTTCCTTTTTTTCGAACAGGTACAAAGCCAACACCCAGTCTATCAGCCAAAATGGAACCAAAGATAAACCCTCTTGCATCGATGCCTGCAACATAGTCCAAGTCATAACTTTCATAACGATTTTCAAGGTGCGTCATCAAAGTATTAAAAGCATCTGGCGTAGAGAGCAGGGTAGTAATATCTTTAAAGATGATACCTGGCTTTGGAAAGTCTGGGATGTCTCTAATACTGTCCAGAATGATTTTTTTATCTTCTGAGGTGAGTGTCATATTATTTCCTTGGGATGAAACTGTTTTTTTGGATTAATTGTAGCATAGTTGCTTGAAGGTTGTATCGAATGTAGTACAGACCTATTTGTAGATATTTTCTATAAAAGAGATCGTTCTCATTTTTTCAAATGCTTTTTTCTCAATGTTCTTTACCTTATCCTCATCCATATTACCACCTATCGTATAGGCTGTATCTTTATAGAATCTTTTGAGTATAATGGTTTTCAAGATCACATAGATCTCCATAGGCTCAATATATGAGAAGATCTCATTCCATGTAAGTTCATCTTTGATCCTTGCCTGTAGAGCCCTTTCTATCTTTATTGCCCCGTCACTGAAAATAGCAGAGATGATATGTATATTTTCAAAGACGATCTTTGGAGAGTAGAGTTCCATTTCTGACCTGAAATCAATTGTATACATGGTTCTACTCATAGTCCTCTCTCTAAGTCTTCGAGAAACATTTCTCAACTCTCTTTTAACTTTTTGTCTTCTTTCCCAAAGAGCGTCTACTACGTCGTTTGCTTCTTTAAGTGCCCATAATGCAAGATCATGTTCTCTATCCAGATCCTCTAGTTTCTCTCCTAGTTCTTTATACAAAATCTTATCTTTTTCTTGTTTTACATAATCGATTTCCGCGTCGTCCATCCAATTTGTCATTGTTGTTACCCTTTTCCCTTATTGATAATGTATAACATATTTGATCCATGATTACAGAGGTTGTCTTAGATGAGTTTTTCTATATCTTATATGACAACTCTGAACATATGTCTTGCCAATCTTTGTACATACTATATAGTATATGATAAAATGTCTTGCTATTGCAAGAAGTATTATTAAGTATTGACTGTTTTAGTATTTTTTGTGGAATAAATATACATTTATTACAATTTCTTATCTCATTATCTATGTATGAGAAAAAGTGTGATCTTGAAAATATACAATGATTTAGTAAATCTATAGAGACTTCAATGGTCTATATGTACGTTATAGAAGAGAGGAATAAGGATAGGGCAGTAAGCCCTTTGGATACTATGCAGTAAATACTAACCTAAGTCGGAACCGAAAGCACAAACACTTTCTATCTTTGCGACACGTCCGGTATGTCTACCGCCTTCAAATTCTGTGCTAGCAAACGTTTCTATCATATCTTCTATCACACCTTTACCTACGACACGTTCGCCAAAGCAAAGGATATTTGCATCATTGTGCTGTCTTGTGAGCTTTGCCGTATAGGTATCATGGCAAAGTGCTGCACGTATACCAGTTACTTTGTTCGCAGCGATAGAGATACCGATCCCGGTACCACAAATAAGAATACCAAAACTGCCCTTGTCAGCAAGTACGGCATCTGCACACTTTTTTGCGAAATCGGGGTAGTCCACTCTGTCTGCAGAGTCCGGGCCAAGATCAATGATCTCATGTCCTAATGATCTCACAAAGTCTTTAACATAGGCTTTAAGTGCATATCCTGCATGGTCTGTTGCAATATAAAATTTTTTCACGTCTTTCCCCTTTACTCTATAGGTTGTTCTGTTTGTATCGTTTCAATGCGTCTTCCTACACGTCCCCAGCGGACCGTAAATCGTTGTTTGTTCCAGAGCTCTTCACACGCTTTACTATCAATCGCTATTTCACCGCATAGACGTTTAAGTCTTGCATTGTCCTTCCCGCTGCCATATTCATCACCATGAAGCACACTCTCATAAGAACGGTGTTCTAAACTCATATAGTTCAACCAAGGCTTTCCTACGATAAGCTTATAGGGAACGGCACCCCAGAAACGGCTGTCATTCGAGTTGTCACGGTTATCACCGATCATATAGAAGTGGTCCTCATCTACTTTTGCATAGAGTGCATTGACACCTTTTCCTGTGATCTCATAGGTAGGTGTATCAAGACCATCTACATAGACAGGTACCATATCGATCTCTTTATTATATGCATAGTATTTTAGAAGAGACTCAAAGATATTTTCCCCTTCAGGTGCATACTGTATACCCGGATATTTTGACATATAAGGATTTTCTACCCAAAGCTTACTTCGAAGCGAAACAAGTTTATCAGCAGGATAATTTGCTTTCATATATGCTTCACCTTCATGAAAGTGAATAAGCAGTTTTTCATTGGCATAGAGTATTTCATCTCCGCCTACAGCAACACAACGCTTGACATAGTGTATTTTATGGTTTTTTGGATAGCGGAAAATAACGATATCTTCTCTTTGCGGTCTAGGACCTTCTATAAGATGTCCATTCCCGTTGAAATCCGGTAAAAGAGGGATCTCTAACCATGGCAAGTGAGGGGTAGGGATTCCATAGGAAAACTTCTTGGCAAATAAAAAGTCACCTATCAGTTGTGTTCTTTTCATCGAACCTGATGGAATTACAAAAGATTGTGCCACAAAGAAGATGAGAAAAAGTACGATGATGATCGTCCCGGTCCATGAACTGGCAAAACGGCCGGAAGCCTGTATAAAACCTTTCATTATGCTCTGGCTTTCGCTGACTTCAGTGTATTGCTCAAAAGCATTGCTATGGTCATAGGACCCACTCCGCCTGGTACAGGAGTAATGTAAGAACATTTTGGACTTACATTTTTAAAGTCTACATCACCTACGAGTGAACCGTCTTCTATACGGTTTATACCGATATCTATGACAATAGCACCTTCTTTCACCATATCTTCTTTGATAAGCCCAGGAACACCTACACCTACAACAACGATATCTGCTTTGCTTGTATGTGCTTTCAGGTCCTTGGTATGGATGTGGGTAATGGTCACTGTGGCTTCTGCATTAAGAAGAAGGGAAGCCATAGGTTTACCGACGATGTTACTTGCACCTACCACACATACATCTTTACCTCTGAGGTCGATCTCGTACTCTTCAAACATTTTCATAACACCAAGTGGCGTACATGCAACAAAACTGTCAAGTCCTGTGACCAAACGTCCAACATTATAGGCATGGAAACCATCCACATCTTTTTTCGGATCTATGACTTCAAGTATCTTGTCCGTATCGATCTGTTTAGGTAAGGGAAGCTGCACCAATATACCATCTATACGCGGGTTGTTGTTCATCATCTCTATGGTTGCTATGATCTCATCTTGACTGATCGTATCAGGCATGTTATGTGTGATAGAGTAAAATCCTACATTCTCACACGCTTTTGCTTTCATTTTAACATAGGCATGACTGGCAGGATCATCACCTACGAGGATGACTGCAAGTCCTGGAACGATATTTTTTTCTTGTTTGAGTTTTGCGACTTCAGTAGCGACTGTAGTTTGCACTTTTTTGGCTAAGGATTTACCATCGATGAGTTGCATAGAGTGCCCTTATATTTTTTATTGTATTATATCAAAAATACTTTAGGCAACAGAGTTTTGGCCGGTTTGGAGTGAACGTTGATACTATCATGAGACTATTATTGATATTACTGCCTTTAATGTTATGGGGAGAAGAAGATTTTATTTCACACTATGAGTATGGTGAAATGCTTTATGCGAATCCCAGAGGCGTAAGCTGTGCACAATGTCATGGAGAAAGCGGTGAAGGCCAAATCATTGTTGAATACAGGGATATACATGGAAAACAGGCTTTAAAAGGTTCAGATATACGTAGAGACTCACTCGATGACATGATCAAAGCAGTGAGTACCTATCATAAAGTCATGCCCCGTTATTATTTGACCAATGAAGAGGTCAAAGCGATCTATGATTATCTACAGAAAAAAAATCAGGCATACCTGTCACAATTCACAGAGAGTAACAGTACGGAATAATTGGTTATAATCATTCTTATACTCGAAAGGATGATCGATGAAATTCACTACTTCTCTTGCCATACTACTTTTAAGTGGAAACATGAGCTATGCTTCTTCTCTTGCTGTCTATCAGGACAATACTTTTTACACATTTACACCAAAAAACAATTTTCTAGGCTTTTCCAAAGGTCTAAAAGCAAGGTGTGGGGGAAGCACACTCCCAATGGAGATAACGACCAGTTGTCCTTCGGATGATAGGTTATGTCAGGTTATGACGGATTTAAAAAATGTAGAGCAAAAGCTGCAAGCTGTGCAGCACAACAGTAAGTTTTTAAAACAACTTGCATCATTGCCACAACCAACAACTGTAGATGCCACGTTCTTGATCGAGTCTGCAAAAGAACTTGGCAATGCACAGGCAAGACTTTTAGAAGAAGAGAAGGGCTTGCGTCAAGAAGCAGAAATGAAAGAAAGTGCATTTGATAAACAGGCACCTAGCAGACATGCGATAAAGAGTGTTAAAAGATGTGATCAAGAACTTGACCTTACCCTTCCTTACGGGTATGTCTCTTTTTCTACAGCTTATGAAGCCGATATAGAAGATGAAAAAGAAGTAGAGGTGACACAATACCTCTCTATCACCAACAGAAGTGGTATCGATATTGAAGCAGATAGCGCTATGTTCTATTATCGTGATGCCCATCAAACTGTCTATCCAACACACTTTTATCCATGGGTGGTCAGAAAGTATGAACCAATGCCACTCGTAGCTAAAAGGGCTAAGGGAAAAAGAGAACAAATGGATATGCTGATGATGGCAGAACAAAGAGCTGCACCTTCAGTCTCTTATGAAGATGCCAGAGAGTATAAGATAGATAAACTTGTGTTGCCTTCAACCGGCGTACCTTTGGAGATAAAAGTAGTGAGATGGAAAGCACCACTTTCATGTGAAATCCGTGCCTATCCTTATACCAATACGCAAGCATTTCATGTCTGTTCTTTTGAACCAAAATATCAAATAGAGCATAATCAATGGAAAGTAAACTCTTCTCAGGAGTTGATCAACGAAAAGGCACAAGGAGAGTATAGGGAAGGGAGATACGACATTTACACCAAAGTAGAAGAAGATATTAACATAGTACGCAAGCCCATAGTGAATAAGGAACGTGAAACAGGTATATTTGGCGGTACTGTACGGAAGAAGGATGGGTATAGGATTTCGATCACAAACAAATCTGACAAGGTAAAAACACTTACGCTTATAGAACGCATACCTACATCTACAACAGAAGAGATCACATCAAAACTTTTAAGTATTAACTCTAAGAAAAAAGTTGACTACAACATACTTAAAGAGGGACAGATAGAAATAAAACTTACGTTAGCACCCCATGAAATGAAAAAAATAGAAGTACTGTTTGAATTATCGTACGATAAAGATCTGAAAGTGAAGTATTAAGAGGGAAAAATAAAGAGGAATAAGTTGCAGGCATTAAGCCTGCAAGACACTACTAGAGTGCAGTTACGTTCTCAGCTTGTGGCCCTTTTTGACCTTCACCGATTTCAAATGTTACCGCTTGACCTTCGTTCAATGTTACACGACCACCATTTTCGTTGTTCACTTGACGAAAATGTACGAATACATCGTCTCCACCATTTTCTTGTTGAATAAATCCGTAACCTTTTTCATCATTGAACCATTTAACAGTTCCGTTTACTAATGTTGCCATTTTTTTGTACCTTTGGGTAATAATTTTCACTTATAATTAAGCGGAATCAAAATCAGAGAGAAGTCTTTCGGGGTCTAGCAATAACACTTAACACGCGAAAGATGAACTCGAACCTCATCTTTCTTCAACTATATTGTAGCCTCTTTTTTAAGTTATAAGCTTAGTTAAAATTAAGATATTTATTTTAAATATATTTTATGGTATCTACCGTCATATTATTCGGTATAAAGGGACTTTCAGCCGTATTGATATCTATTATTTTTTAGAAAGTTATATAATTTCTGTTAATTTTAAAATCATATGATTAAGTTCTTTGGCAGCTTTTTCGGCTGCTTTTTGGGCTTCTGCTTTAGCATCACTGTAAATATACAGGAGCTCTTTTTGTTTCTCTTCCCAAAAATCTTCACTCTCCATCTTTGCAAGATGTACTCTTAGTGCTACAATATCCAGCTCCTCTTGTGCATTATTTGAAATCTTATCACTAAACTCAAGTGTAGCCTCTTGAATCTTTTCAACACGATCGCGAGCCTCCATAATCCCTAAATGTCCTTGGAGTTCTGCTTGGTCTTCAAAGTGTTCATACGTTTCTTTGAGTTTGTCTTCAAGCGTGGCTAGATGTTTTTTCAGATCGATCCAAAATGCATTGACCTCTTCTGTAAAGTCATCGCTTTTCGTTTCTATCTTCTTTTCAATTTTCTCTAAGGACTTCTTAGAATCTTCTATGATCTTTTTAAACTCTTTTTCCATTTTTGATCCTTTCAGTAGACTATTAGAGTTATTATAGCATTTTTGAAGGGATGATATTTCAAGAAAAATATCATTGGGATCTGCAGTATATAGACCCTATACAGGTTTCTTTCTTGTTTACATACTGTTTATTCTAATGAAAGATCATTATCAGGAAGAGATCATTTACCCTTCATTGTTTTTGATCCACTCACAAAGCGGGGTGAATTCATCTATGCTTTTGGGTTCAATCCTTAGAATTTCGGCAAAACTTTTCACCCCCATAGAGAGCAGGTATTGCAGGTTGTTATCAAATGTGGCATTCTCTATGACATAGATCTTGTCTTTATGGATCTCAAACATAAATCCACCGTTTGGTATGGGTGACATGGAGAGTGTAATGGTGTAGTGGTCTTTGATGATACTCTCTTTTTGTGAATACATTAGTCCTATATTGTACCCTTCATTTCCAAAACCTTTGATCGCTACGACCAATACCTGATTTTTACCTTTTTTGGAAGAGTTGAAAATACCTACGAGTTCCCTGATCGTAGTGTATCCGGGTATTTTGGAAAAGAGGTATTCAAAGAGGTTTGCAAGTTTTGTCCGTGCAAGATGTCCGAGAATATAAAGTATAATTAAAAAGACAACAAGAGCCAGAGCTTCCCATAAAAAGAGATACTTTTCAGGCATGAATCCGATTAGTCTGAACATACTACCCAATACATTTTCTATATTGGTATAGAGCCATGAAATGATAATGATCGTAGCAACGATCGGTAAAAGCCAGAACAGCCCCTGGATCATCGTGTTGATGAAGTGTTTTATCGTATTGTTGGATCTCATTTCTCTAACTCCTCTAACCAGATCTCTACATCTGCATCACTGGCCATCTTCCAATCTGCCCTGGGGCTTAAAGAGATGGTACCTACTTTGGGCCCATCCGGCATACATGAACGTTTGAACTGCTGAGTGAAGAAACGTTTTAAGAAGAGTTTGAGCCATTTTGTAATGGTCTCTTGATCATATTTTCCTTCAAAGGCTAAAGTGGCCAGGAAACGTATTTTCGCCGGTTTGGCACCATACTTGATGAAATGGTACAGAAAGAAATCATGCAGTGCATAAGGACCGACAATGCTCTCTGTCTCCTGAACAATTTCATCCTCTTTATGAGGAAGCAGTTCAGGGCTTATAGGTGTATCCAGGATATCGTCTATGACATCAGCTATGCTCTCATCATATTTAAAATACTCGATCACATACTGTATGAGTGTCTTTGGAATACTGGAATTGATCGCATACATACTCATGTGGTCACCATTGTAGGTAGACCAGCCTAAAGCCACTTCGCTAAGGTCACCTGTACCGATGACAAGCCCGCCTTCTTTGTTGGCCATGTTCATCAGTATGGAGGTTCTTGCGCGTGCCTGCACATTCTCATAGGTCACAGAGTGTTCGTTGACGTTATGCTCTATGGCTTCAAATTCTTTGTGAGAGATATCGGTGATATCTATCGTTCTTAGTGTAACGCCCAGGGCTTCACAGAGTTTGACCGCATTGGATTTGGTACGGCTTGTGGTACCAAAGCCAGGCATGGTTACTGCGATGATATTGGTATGGTCCCATCCCATGATCTCAAATGCTCTGTGCGTGGAGAGTAGGGCAAGTGTAGAGTCAAGTCCCCCAGAGATGCCTATGACTGCTTTTGTGATATGTGCATGGCTCATACGCTTAATGAGGCCATGGGCTTGGATCTGCACAATCTCGTCGCAACGGTGCTTTTTCTCTTCAAAAAGTGAAGGTACGAATGGCATTGGGTTGATCTTGCGATCTAGTGTAGTGATCTCTGGCAGGTTATCCACTTTGATGATCCGTGTTTTTTTACGTCTGCCATCAGAGTAGCTCGATTCATTGAGTCTGAGCCATCGTAAACGTTCCAGGTCTACATCCGCTGTGATGAGAGTGTTCTCTAGGCTAAAACGCTCATTTTGAGCCAAGGTAGAACCATATTCAGAGATGATGGCATGTCCTCCAAAAACGGTATCAGTGGTAGATTCACCTACGCCTGCAGAAGCATAGACATAGGCAGCCATACAACGACCACTCTGTGTACGTACCAGCTCTTCGCGGTATTCGGCTTTACCTATGAGCTCATTACTTGCTGACAGGTTAAAGAGGAGGTTGGCACCATTGTTTGCCATATGGTTGCTAGGAGGGGTCACAGCCCAAAGGTCTTCACATAGCTCCACACCAAAGGTCATCTCTTTTGAATCACTGAAAAGAAGGTCCACCCCGAAAGGTATCTCCTCTCCATACAGCTCTGTGGTGGTTCTGGTGATATCTCTGCCTGTGATAAATTGACGTTTTTCATAGAACTCTTTTTTGTTCGGCAGATAGCTTTTAGGTACGATACCCAGGATCTTTCCGTTTTGCAGTACAGCGGCACAATTGTAGAGCCTGTCTGCTTCAAGCAGTGCTAAGCCTATGATGGCAATGGTATGGATATCTGATGTTTGTTGTAAGATATATGCGAGTTTCTCATTTTGAGAAGCAATGAGTGTTTGATTAAGGAAAAGGTCACTGGCAGTGTATCCTGTAAGCGTCAGCTCCGGGAATACAACGACACTAACCTCTTTAGCGTATGCATCTTGGATAAGTGTGATAATCTCTTCGGCATTTTTTGCAGGATTTCCCACGATGGTCTTATTCACAGCCGATGCAACCCTATAATATCCAAACATACAGTTCCTTTTAGTAGATCCCTGGACAAAAGTCCAAGGATGATAAACAGTTAATTACGCTCTTGACTCAACCACTTCAATACTGATGATGTCATCATTTTGTTGAATCTGGTCTAGAACCATGAAACTCTCAGTATCATCTTCGTCGATCGCACCAAATACAGTGTGAACACCGTCAAGGTGCGGTGTCGCAACGAATGTGATGAAGAACTGGCTTCCACCTGTGTTTGGTCCTGCATGTGCCATAGAGAGTACTCCTCTTCTATGCGGATGCGTACTTGTGTCAGTCTCACAGTCTATCTGCCAGCCTGGACCACCTGTACCAGCCATAGCTGGATTATCTTTAGAGTGTGGGCAACCACCTTGTGCCATAAATCCAGGGATCACTCTATGAAATTTGAGGCCATTATAGAATCCTGTTTCTGCAAGGTGAGCAAAGTTTGCAACGGTGTTAGGTGCATCATCTTTAAAGAGCTTAGCCCAGATCACTCCTTTAGAAGTCGTGAATTTAGCGTAGTTGTATGTATCCATTACAGATTCAACGATATCGTATCTTTTTGTTTCTCTTCCAAACATGTGTGTTTAGTCCTTATATATTAAAATTTAGATATTATTATACCACTAAAAGATAAGAGGTTTAAACCATGGAACTATGTGTAGCACTTGATCTGCCGTCAGCTGAAGAGAATCTGGCTCTAGCCGAGTCACTCAAATCATACAATGTTTGGATGAAAGTAGGATTCCGTGCCTACATCCGTGACGGAAAACCTTTTATAGAAGCCCTCAAAGCGATCAACCCTGATTTCAAGATATTTTTAGACCTCAAACTTTACGATATCCCCAACACTATGGCTGATGCAGCAGAAGAGATAGCCAAGATAGGTGTAGATATGTTCAACATCCATGCATCAGCAGGGGCTGTAGCGATGAGAACAGTGATGGAGAGACTGGCTCCTTATGAAAACCGTCCGTTAGTACTGGCTGTAACGGCTCTGACCTCTTTTGATGAAGCAAACTTTCAGAGTATCTACGAGAAAAGCATAGACGAAAAAGCTGAACAGTTCGCAAAAATGAGTTATGAAAACGGTTTGGACGGTGTGGTATGTTCAACCTTTGAGAGCAGGGCGATCAAAAATGCAACCTCTGAGACATTCTTGACCCTCTGCCCTGGTATAAGACCTTTTGGAGAAGATGCAGGAGATCAACAGCGTGTGGCAACACTCGATCTAGCAAATAAAGAGGGAGTAGACTACCCTGTAGTAGGAAGACCTATCTACAAAGACAGTGATCCTCAAAGCAAAGTAGAAGAGATACTGAAAGTAATCACTACTTTTTGATCTCTTTTTTTGATTTGGTCATATGGACAGCATTGTCCATACCTTTCATCATAAAATAGGCACCTGCAGCAAACATTGCTAGTACTAGAAGGGGCGTAAGTTTTTTTAACATTTCGAACCTTGTTTGGTAATTCTATGATGTAATGATAATCAGTTTTTTTGTGATTTTCCTAAAATATAATTGATCGATGTGAAAAAATATAAATTTAAAAAATTTTAAGCTTCTATTTAAGCCAATGCTATTATAATCTCATCCACAAAACACAAGGACAGTTGGGTGAGTTGGCTGAAACCACATCCCTGCTAAGGATGCGTATTCGTAAGGGTACCGAGGGTTCGAATCCCTCACTGTCCGCCACTTATTCTCTATATAATCTCACTAATCCCTTATTTTAGGCATTTAATATACTTTTTAAGGTTTTATAATTCTATGCTTTGGCAACCTATTGGTAACTATCTTTTAACAATTTTCTTTCAATAACTTATGTGTTTAACTGTGGCTCAGTATGTTCATGATGAGGAAATATAATTACTTCAAAGCCCTGATAGAACTTCATTTTTAAGCAATGTTCTTCAAAATCATCTTTTGCTCCTTGTAGAAAAGCATATTGAAAAACCTTAGGGTTTTGCCCCTTATAAAAAGAAACTGGTATACGTTTCATTTCTTCTACTAAACTGCCTATTTTATCATTTTTCATATCGTCAGTTTTCAAATGATCTGTCGCTACAAGAAGCTTTCGACACCATCTTTTATTGTATTCATGATGAAATATCGCATAAGCAATTTTTCTCATAACAGTATCAAATCTTTCTCTATCAATATCAAGTGCTGCGGTTTCAACTCCATTGAGAGTAACTGTTTGTTTATTCTTTATAGTTTTTTTGTGTAATGCATGGCTATTTGAAAGTGATTTTAAGGTTTTGTTTTCAAAATGTTCAAACGATGTATTATTGTTGTCTATATACATGGTTATTATATTTCTAACATATTCATCATCCTTTGATGTATCTTCATTATGTTCTTTACATGAATAAACTGTTATTAAATCCTCTCTCATGCCCTTTGGAAAGAAGCTTTTAGCAGGTGCATGTTCTACTGAATAATTTTCTTTACCACAAATATAACAACTCATATATTATAAACACTCCTGTATTTTTCTTTTTTTATTTAGCTATTGATTAAATATATTATAAATATAAGTTTCTTATAAATCACTCATAAATGTGTATTTATAATTAAGTAAGCAAGTACAAGAAATTGTCGCGTCAAAGGCATTTTATGACAATGCTACTCATGCTATGGTTATTACAAATAGCACATATACCGCATCAGTAATTAAATTTACGAATCTAATTCTGTAGAATTGGTAGATGGAGATACTATTAGAGAATATATTACACAACTGAATATATAAGGGAAGGTGTCATATTTAACGCATTCGTCCAATAATCCCCTCTAAATCTTTTACAATACCTAGATATTTTTTAATGGTCTTTTCCTGTGTACAATTATATTTTCTATTAAATTGTATAATAGATAATAGATAAGCTCGGTATCCTGTTAATCGGTTAACTAATTGATCATTATTATATTTTAAGAAATCAGGTGTTTCAGGATCACCATTCCACTTTAATTGATAATTACATAATTTTTTTAAAATATAATCTGATGGTTTTTTTTGAGTATTGATCATGTGTACCATTTTCTTAATAATATTTATTTTTTTATTTGAAAGACGTACTTCCTGAATTACATCCTCAGTACTAAATATACCATCTGTTGTATGACTTGAATACTGTAATGTATATCCATTTAAAGATAATGTATGTTTAGACTTAATTGTTTTATGTTCATTTAATTTAAAGTTCATTTGTCTAAGAATAATCCGTATTTCTTTGATAAAATCATCTGAATATAAATATTCACTTTTTTTAACTGATGAAAATAACATGTCATCAGCATAACGAGTATATGTTATTCCTCTTTGAGCACATATTTTTTGAATTTGAATATCTAATGGTCTAAAAATTATATTTGATATAGCTGGAGATGTTATAAATCCCATAGGTAAAATTCTTTTACCTTTAAACTTTTGATTTTGACTATTTTCTGGGACTTCATATGTTATTACATTAATAAAAGCAGCTAAAAGTGATTGAGTATTTTCTTTATCTATATATTCATCGTCTGCGATATAGTTTTTAAAAATTTTTTTTATGTATTTCACTTCAATAGAATGAAAAAAAGATCTTATATCTAAGCGTAAAAAATTATAATTATTGCGATGAGGTTCAAATAAATGTAAATAAGAACGATTTTTTCTAAAAGCTACTGAGGCATTATTCAATGGAATCTTTTCTACGAAAATTTTATTTATTTGCTTATGTAAAGAAGTAATGTTCTTATTTTCTATTTTATAAAAATAGTTCTTACCAATTGAAAATTCTTTAATTTCTTCTTTCGAAATAACAGGAACTTTATTATTAACTATAATTGATTTAAAAAATGGTTTATGAAGTAAATTCATTATCGGAAATCCTTAGTCTGACACCATGCACAACTTCTCACACTTGTGTGAGTCTTCTGCCATCTTAATGTATAGTAAAGTGGCGAGATAGTCATCGGAAGGCTAGGTACGTCAAGCATACAATTCCATACTCGAAAGTAATAAAATCCTTTATCTGTCAAACTTAAGTTTTTCTTCAATGAGTGTAATAATATCATAAAGTTCCCCAAAATATTTTTTAAATTCTTTTCTAAAGACATTTTCTTCTTTACCTTTTTCAATTTCATTAATTGCATAATTTAGAAAACTAGTTGCCCAACCACTTGTTTTAGAGAACAAATAATCAAGTTTTTCAAATTTTTCAAGCCTTATGGTTTTTATTAAATCTCTATAGTCCTCATTAATATAAGTCATATAATTTGTATTCTCTCTACTTATTAATGTTTCTGTCTTTCCATTAAATATTAATAAAAATAGTGTGACGAGCTCTTTGTCATTTTTGAAATGCTTATCTATAAATCTCATTATGGATTGAAAATATCTCATTTTAATTTTTTCTGCAAATTTTTTCTCATTTTCAGGAATGTTGGCTGTGTAATATTCTTTAGTTGTAAAAATAATGTTGAAAACTTGTGGTAACTTAACTTCCTTTGGATACTTTTGCATCATTTTTTGTATTGTTTTTATAGTTTTGCCATCATTTTCTTTTTTATCATTATCTTTTATTTGAATCGACTCCATAAAAATATTTTTTAACCATTTTTTAAATAAATCTAAACTCTTTTCATTTATTAATGTTTCTTCAATTGTTGTCCTAGTGAAAAATTTATTTTCTCTTTTAAATATATATTCATTACAATATTCCATCAAGTTGTTATAGCTATAATTTTTACCATTATAAGTAAAGCTCTCTATATACATCTTTTTTTTAATTTTTAATTTTGGATTTTCAATAATACTTAAATATGTATTTATTGCTTTTAGGACATCATTATGAACAGATTTATTTTTAAAGTTTCTATATGAGTTATTATATTTTTTCTTTAACTTATTAAAATTGACAACTTCATTCTTTAAATTTATTTTATTTTTTTCCAAATCAATATCCAATATTTTATCTGCATCATAAAGTATCAAATATGGAATGGCTGTATTAGCATAAGAAGGGTTTATATACTTAAGCACAACATTATTGGTTGCATAGACATCTATTTTTCTCAATTTTGAGAATTTCTCTATAATTTTTTTATTTTGAAAAATTTCTAATTCTGTTTCCCCCTCAACAAAAAAGATAAAGTTACTAAAAAACAACCTTGCCTCATTATCACTGAATATATTTAAAAACCTTCTATCATCATATGTCGAATTCATTTTTTGAACAATGGTTGGGGTGTCATTCTTTTTTGAAAAATGTAAGATTTGTTGATTGCTATTAAAAAGTTTTATAGTCTGTTTTACGATATTCGGTGAGTGTGTGGCAAAAATAATTGTTGGATATGGAGTTTTACTTTTATTATCATTATATATTTTATAAATATTTTCTATTAGTTCTTCATTCCGTTTTGGGTGTAACCCAAGCTCTGGTTCATCGATATAAATAATTGGTGTAATGTATTCTCTTCTAGTTAATAAAATAAATAATTTTAAAGATAACTCTATGAACTTATGGGCATTTGTTCCATCAGATTGCGTTTCTAGATTTTGATTTTCAATTAAAAACTTATCTCCTTCAAGTCCTATTTTAATATAGGCTAACACCTTCTCTTTATATGTATATTTTGTAGTTTCTATAGTTGAGTTAAGTATATTAAGATAATTAGTATATTCTGTATTCTTTTGACTAAAAAAACTTTGCTCCAACTTTTTTAAATTAAATGACTTTAAACTACTTACGATTTGCCAAAGCTTATCCCAATTATGTAAATCTATGTGCCGAGCTTCTATATCAAAAAATGGAAATAAATATCGAATCGTATATAAAATCTCGTAATCTACAATTGACCATTCAACTAAATCATTCGAATGTATTTTTAAAGTTAGATCATAAAATGTGTCGTGATTGATATCATCAATATACGTCCAGAAACTTGATGAATTTTTTTTATCCTTAAATAAATTTTTTTTACCTTGTTTTTTAAGTTGTTTCTTTATTCTTGATGATATTAAATATGTTATTGTAATTGTACCAAAAGTGCTATAGTTTGAATTTAATGTAGGAGGTAGCTCTCGTTTACCATCAAGTTTATTATAGAAGAATCGAATAAGTTTTAGTAAGTTGGATTTTCCAGAATTGTTCATTCCAACTATACAAGTTATATCTTCAAAATTATCAATCATCAATTCATCAAAAGATAACAAGTTTTTTATTTTTATAGATTTAACGGCCATATACTCCATAATCCTCTTAAATTAAATTAATTTATTTTACAAATAAACCTCTTGCTTTTATTAAGGCTTATAAGAATAATAATTGTCTCAATATTCATCTTATAATTCCTAAGATTCAATACTACACAACAAAGCCAAGTATGCAATTTCTTTTCGTAATGCTAGTTTCTTTTTCGGATCTTGTTCTTTTACGAGTCTTTCTGACAACAAAAATATTCGGTCATCATCGGCTACATCATCATTATATTCTGCAAATTCATAAAACCTATTTAGTCCACATATTTCTATGGTCTTTTCACCTTTTGGTTTTAGAGAAAGATAATAAAATCCTGCTTTAATGGTCATTATGTGCTCTTCATAAATGTCAAAATGTGGGTGAATGATTAAATAAAGCTTTGTATTGGTTGGTAAGTTTTGACTTGCTTTACTAGTAGTTGTTTTTTTATTACTTTTTCTAGAGTTGCAGTCAACACAGGATACACAAAGGTTTTGGGGTTCAAACATGAAGTTTTTCTGAGTAGCCCTAGATATTATATGCTCAATATCCCAATAACGACCATTGCTTGATCGTATTATTTGTTGACAATATGGACACTTATTTCCCTGAACTTTCAGATAATGAGTTTTTATTTTATCTTTTAAGTCTGACAAATCACTATCGCTCCAATTATTAGACGTAAAGGAAGGACTAGTTATTTTCGAATTTATTAGTGTTAAATCACTTGCATCAAATTGGACTGGTGTACTAATCATTATATAATTTTTCCAATGTTTCTTCTATAATTAAAATCATTTCTTTTACTGGATCTTCATCCTCTAATTTTGGTAGTAATTCAATTAATTTCCTAATAGAATTATGATCTTCATCAGATAGTGTTCTTGTTTTACTTAAAGTTGATAATATTTTCACACATTCTTTTAACAAATATTCATTTCTTGAACCTGGAGTTTTAAAAAGTCTTGCTAATTGATAATCTGAAGAACGTTTAGCATAATTTTCAGAACTATAAACATGATTATTATCCATACTTAATATAAAGCAATTCTTTAAACTTAATTCAGAAATTATTTTTGGTGAATGTGTTGCAATAACAAAATGACAGCCTTGATAATTTTTAAATGTTGAAGTAAGTAATTGCATATATTTTTCTTGCCATTCTGGATGTAAACTTATTTCTGGTTCATCAATACAAATTAAAGTATCATCTTGAATTTCACTTGCAATGCCTAATATATTTAATAATAAAGCTCGTTCACCTGAACTTGTATCTTTAATTGAGATATTATCATCATGACTAGTTTTCCATAAATGTAAATTTTTAAACTCAACAAGATTAAAATCTCTTAGAATTTGTATTCGTTTATAATGCTCATGAGAGCCTCTAATAAATATACCATCTAAAATATCTATTTCAAAATACATTTCTCTATTATAAGTGAATTCATATAGTTGTTCAATTGATTCTTTTATAGTATAAAATAGTGATTTATCCTGCGTAAGTTGATCCATAAGACTGTTGGGTCTAGAACCTTCATAATGTTCCATATATGAAAAAAATTCTTCATATGTGTTCATGTGATGAAATAAATTCATAATTCTAAAATGACTTTTGAATTCATAAACCAAAAGTAATTGTGGTTGATACCCTAACAGATTAAATGTTTTAGCAAGTTTCCTTAATTCATTATTTGATTTGTTTGTTGAGAAAAGTAAACTATCTATTATTTTAAACAATTGACCATTAGAATTTATGAATTTGTGCAAATCATCTTTTAACCCTAGATATTTATATTGATTGTTTATATTTGTATCATTATATTTTCTCTTCATATAACGATTGAAAATCCGAATAGAAGGGAACTTATCAAAAGGACTAGATGTCAATGCGATAATTTTAGAAAACCTAGTAATGTTAAGATCAAGAAGTGTCATACCATTATCAAATGATTTTTTCCAAACTTCTTTTATCACATGACTTAAAAAACGACTTTTCCCTGTTCCATTGTTTCCAATAATTACTGTAAATGTATTATCTATATCATTCTTATAATTGTCTGTTACAAACCTATAAGATTTATCTTCAAAATAAATATCTTTAATAAGGGCCACAATTTTCCTTGGTATTAATAGGTGTTTTTGATTTCTTCTTTGGTTTTAACATACCATAATCTACTCAAACACTTTTTTATGTCTAATTTAATGATTTTATTTTACTTCCAAATACTTTATCTAATACAAAATTTATTTTATATCGTACTTATTTTTAGTAAGTATCAAGGAAATATTACCAATTTACAAGTTTTGAATAGTCTTCTTTTTGTAATTACAGTTTAAAGAACCTATTTTATTAACTTTTATATTTGTAATTTAAAATAATTATCTATTTATGATTAAAAGCTTTTTCATCATCATTTTTCATTGGCTTATAATTGTAGATTTATTGTACTATATTATTAGATTTTATAATCTCCTCACCATAAACTAATTAGACTATAGTATTATGTTATTATACTCGAATGAATCCTAATAAAAAGTATTGCAGAGATGGTCGCGCTCCGATTCCAGAAAATGAACAGACATCTAAAATTATGAGTGCGAACAAAGTAAAGAATACAAAACCAGAATTATTGTTAAGGAAAGCTCTTTGGCATAATGGAATCAAGGGCTACAGATTACACTGGAAGAATAGCTCCTGGTAGACCAGATATTGCATTTCCTGGGAAAAAGATAGCGATATTCGTCAATGGTTGTTTTTGGCATAGATGCCCTATTTGTAATCCATCATTTCCTAAAACTAATTTAGATTTTTGGACCGAGAAGTTCAATAAGAACGTTGCTCGAGATAAGAAAAAAAGAGAGGACCTTGAAGAACTTGGATGGAAGGTTCTTACCATCTGGGAATGTGAGAGCAAGAAAGAACTTGAAACTCAGATAGAGAGAATAAAGCAACTACTTTAGTAGATCTATCTTTTCTTTCAGTGATTTACCTAAACCTTCGACAATACCTACAACAAGAGCATTCCCCATAAAGAAAGCACGCTTTGCCGCAGTACAGTCCAATTTATTCGTATGATTGTCCGGGAACATATTTAATCTTTCAAGCTCTACAGGTGTAAGACGTCTTAATCCTTTTTTTGTTTTTACTACATGTTTGAAACGTGATGGTGTAGAACCACCTTCTCCTGTAACTATAGTACGTGATGCATTGTCAAGTGCATCAGGGAAGACCATTGCGCCTTCAGAATAACAATAGGTATATCCAGCACTTGTTGTACGTTCTTCTTTTTTTGAACCTTTCATGTATTCCCATTTTTCCATATCACCCTTCAGATAGAACTCTTCAGGAACCTCTTTATCATCAACAAGAACATCCCCTAATGTTTTATAATGAGTATCATGAAGTGCCTCATCTTCATTGTACTGAGGTATACCTTTAGCTGAATAGCTCTTACCATCTATCATTATCCCGACTGTATCGAACGGACTTTTCTTTGGATTGTAATCTTCATGGTTCTCAGAGATATCTGCTAAATCACCTTTAATGACGAAAGGTTCTTTGATATCTTTCTCAAGCTTCATTGGAAAGGCTCTGTTCATCACTCCATCACCGCTCAGCCATTCTGAAGGGTCTTTGAACTTCTTTATATTTTTATAGATACCTGTACCTTTTTTATATGCCATGATATAAACACGTCTTCTACGTTGTGGCATACCATAATCAGCAGCATTTATCACTCTCCATTCTACGATATAACCAAGTTCATTCAATGAAGAGAGCATTATAGCGAAGTCACGTCCACGTTGTTTAGCAGGAGACTTAAGAAGTCTATCGACATTCTCTAGCATTAGATAGGATGGTGCTTTCTTTCCTTTTTTATCAAGAATATCATAGATAGACCACCAAAGTACACCTTTCTTACCTCTTAGGCCTTCAGCTTTGCTCAAGGTCCTAGCTACTGAATAATCCTGACATGGAAAACCTCCAACAAGAAGGTCATGCTCAGGAATCTGTTCAAAGTCTTCTTCAATGACCTTAGCTATATCTTCATTTGTATGCTTGGTTCCAGGGAAGCATGCTTGATATACCTCAGACGCATGTTGTTTCTTTGTAGAAGGTTCCCATTGATTGCTCCAGACAACTTCATAGATACATTCTTCATCTTTATTACATTTGTTTAGACCAAGATGAAAGCCACCTACACCTGCAAAAAGTTCTATTGTTCTTAATGGGGTATTCGAAGTGCTCATCTGTGTAATCTCCAATGTATTATTTTTGATAGGATTATAGCATTTTAGGTACAAAAGATCAAGCTTATATGTCAAATTGTCATATTTTATAGAATTCTTATAAAAATCTTAATACAATAAATTACAAAATTTAGGGAGGAAATATAGATATGAATTTTGAGAGGGATAAAGATTATCCGATTTGGAATCCTGATAATATCGATTATGTACCAGGCATACCATCATGGGAAGTGAAATTTGGGGATATAGTAATATCTTTTGGAAGAGCAAATAGATTCTGTTATGTAAATGAAAAAAAATTAAATAAAAATGGAGTTATTTGTGGTGATTATTTCATTTATACAACTATTCCAGAAAAATATAATTCTCACGCATTAGATGACTTAACATTTGTGAAATTGGTCAAAGAATCACATTGTGATATAGGTGATTTAAAAAAGTTAGCTTCTGATAATTTTGACAATTTTAAAATAGAAAGTCAACTTGTAGCCCATCTCCTACAAGATAGTAAACTTTCTGATCTATGTAAAGCTTTTTTATATTATTCATGGCATAGATGCATAATTGAAGAACGAATTTATTCAAGTACTCATCCTCTATCAACTTATAAAGGTAAAGACTTATACTTGAGTGTTATAAAATAATATTTTAGTCTTCAAGTTGCTTCTGTATATATTTTGCATTCAACCAAAAGCTTTTCTTGACCTCATATGTTCCATATCCTGTAGGAATAGTATCTTTACTGTCCCTTGCATGAGGTCGTACATGAACAGATGGACTATCTTTTATTCCTGGTAGAGCATCTGCTTTGTGGGCTTTAATTCTTTTTACTGTTTCTTCCCACACCAGTTGTGCTTCATGTATGTCCTTCATCGGAAAGTTCCAGAACTTTATTTTCTCAAGTATCGCATTGCCATCTTTTTGCTTTCTAAATACAACGAATAGAAAACGTTTTGTGGTAAGCTGTTCATAGAAAGCAGATTCTTCCCATAGCTCATCTACTATTGTGAGATAATCAAATTTAGGGAAAGATATGGACTCTTTCAGAACACCTGATGGCTCTAAAGCAATTACACGTAATGTAATATCCGCTTTTTCTAATTCTTCTATTTTATTTGAATTAGTACCAAGAATTCTATTGACTAGAAGCCTTCTATGACTCTTAGGTCGTTTTTCATAAAAAATCTCTAGTTCTTTTTCAATATCTGTATTAGTACAACCAATATATGGTGCGAACCTACTATGAATATTCTCTTCAATGGTCTTGGGTAAGCTTTTATCATCAAATAATGAAAAAGTTTCTCTATCTTCTTTTCCTAAATATTTTTGTATAAGTGAATTAAGATATGACTGTTTTAAGGAAAATGCACGAGGTTTAGCAGGTTTATCGCTATTGGGTTGAGGACGTCTACTTTTAGAAGTACTTGCTTTAGTAGCAGCACCTAAATATGCAGTGTCCCCTTCAGATAGAAGGTGTGCTTCACCAGCTTTTATTTTATTTACTATTGTTTTCCAATCTTGTTGTATTTGTGCAATATCTTCTTTTGAAGTCTCTGAAAGTAGGTCTAAGAGATGAATGAGTTTAAACTCATATGTGGATAGGTCAATGTCTTTTTCATATAGATAGAACATAAGTAATAGAAGCTTATTCTTTTTAAGAAAACTACTTGACTCCCATTCTTCATTTATGATATTCATATAATTTATCATTGAAAAAACAAGACGTTCTTTTGCTACATAGACTTTTTTGGGATGTTTTTTTAATGGGGTTGTTTTAAGTTCAACTCCCACTTTTGAAAAGTCTGGTGCAGAGTCACTATTGTTTTCTATTCCAAATAAGTATTTTTCAACAAGGTCTCCAAAATGTCCTTTTCTATTATTTTTATATTGGTTGATCTCATTAGAAATGATATCTAGTTCTTTTTCTGATAAAACATCTGAAAAACTTTTATCTATAAATGAACTAGAGTATTGCACTATGGAATCAATAGATGTATCATCGTAATTTCTTATCAAATTGTCTCCTGAAGCATTTGTTGTATTATAGGGACGAACATCATTACATCTTTTTTCAATTGACATTCCCAAATGGTCATAACTCTCCATCCATTTTGTTCTAAAAGTTCAATCTTATGCTTATCCCGTTCTACATTTTTTCTGAATTTTTCATTCCAGAACTCAACATTGCTTTTTGGTGTAGAAGGATTACAATGTGGACATCTATGCCAGAAGCATCCATTGACGAATATGGCTATCTTTTTCCCTGGGAAAGCAATATCTGGTCTACCAGGAGCTTTCTTCCAGTGTAATCTATATCCTCTTATCCCACTGTGCCAAAGAGCATGTCGTAATTGTAATTCAGGCTTTGTGTTCTTTGCTTTTATTGCACTCATGGTCTTTGATGTCTGTTCATTTTCAGGAATGGGTGCACGACCATCTCTGCAATACGTTTTTTTATTGTATTTTTCTTTCATTGATTATAATCTTTAAAAATCTCATTCCTATGAAATTCTAAATATTTTTTATGTTCTTCTTTAATTTCTATGGCCATCTCTTTTTTTAATCCAAGTAAACTATAGTTATTTAACTCACTACTTATTAAAATATTACCAGAATTGTCAAAAGAGATATAGCCTTTATCAAAAAGCTTATCCAAATTAGGTGTTAGTAATAAACCATTAAATAAATCTAATCGTTCACTATTTGTTGACTCACTCCAAGGTTTAATGTGTGAAGCTATCAATAGCTCTATTTTATCAAATTTAGTTACGGCACAACCTTTCCAATAATTAATCAATGAATCTCTAAAATTTCCTTGACCAATTCTACATTTGACCAAATTTTTGCTTTCTGTGGAAAGTGGAATATCGTGTCCAATTATCTTCTCTATATCATCCAATAAAAAGTCTTCTTCGGTTTCTTTCAGAAAGTCTATATATCTATTAAAAGCACTGTTATACATATTTTGACCACGTTTGTTTTTTTCAAACAATTTCTTGATACTTAAATAATCTTTTTTTATTTTTTGAAGAGTATGAGAGTTATCTACTGAATACAAATCATAGTCTTTATAGTGTTCTTTTTTCAGGTCATTCGAAATTGTATGAAGAGTTTTTGAATATCGTGATGGCCTATTGTTGAGAATAAGCCATTTCTCAAATACTTGTTCTTTTGTTAGGTTCTCTCCTTGATAAGAAGATGAGCTATTCTTTTTTGAAGATAGATCCAAAATTCTTTTTATCTCATCTAATTTTTCTTTTGTATCTAGATAAGTTGTTCTGGTACTGAAAATTTTTGTATTTAATTTTTGATTAGAGTTTATAATTTGAATATTAGTCAGTTTATGTCCAAAATTATATTTCGGATCTCTATCATAATCTTCAATTATCTCTCCAGCGAAGGTTGCTTTTGCAACCAAGTATCCTGCATATGCAAAATAAATTATTTCATTTGGTTTTATTTGTAAGAGTCTATTTACATTGAAAAAATGATTATTGTCTCGCTCAGGTAATATATTATTAAAAAAATATTTTGTTTCATCTATATTACTAAAGCCCTCTATATTTTGACTTAGTCTAAATAATGTATCCATATCCTCTCCCTTAAAAGACATTCATTTTACCATATATGACATGATTATTATAAGGATTGGAGAAACAAAAATATTAAAAGAAAAGCCAAAAGGTGATAAGCTACAATAAGAATAAATTAAGGTCAGGAAAATAAATGAAGTTATTACAAATATGTGTATTGTGTTTTATGAGTATTACATCACTTTCAGCATTTACTTTTGATAAATGGGAGTCAGGTGATGAATTGTCAGGAGCTATTCAAACTGCAAGGATTAATAATGTTCCACTTACAATACAAACTAGTGGGTTCTTTTCAGAAAATTTTGATTGGAGATTTTTGAAAAACCATCAGAAATACAGGACATTTTATTATAGAGAAAATCTTTTAGGAGCTCAAGCAAGAGTAGCGTTGCATTTTACCCAAGGAAGTAAGAAACTTTATAAGATAGTTATTAATTGGAGTGGAGTATCAAACAAACGTGCGTTTGAAGAGCAGCTCTATAGACTTATGGATAAAAAATATGGTAAAAGAAATATTGTAGCGCCTTCAAGCGTAGGTGAATATGTTTTCTTTAAAAAAAGAGCATGGAAAATTGATAATAATTCAGTACTCCAAAGTAACTCATTCAGCGGTGGTATTGAACTAGTCTATCTTGATAAAAAGTATGAGTTTGATGATATACAAACAAAACAGAAAAAGAAGCTAGATATTATTGTAAGAGATGCTGGGAAGTTTTAGTATAGTCAAGAAATACATACTATAGGTTTTGCTCTCTCAATACTTCAGACAATATAACTTTAGCTTCATCCTTCGTTATGGTTTCAGTTTTTACCCACTATGTGAATAAGTCACCTTGTAAGTTTGTATTAGGAGGTATTATGTCATATACTTTATCGATTGTATAATTTGTTTCAACCACTTTCATGTGGTTATCCAAGTATGTTTCAATAATAAGTTCTGCATCCAACATATCCCCATGTGAAATACTTAGCTCTCTATTCTTTATCTTGTCTTTAAACTCTTGGTCACGTATGGAAACATCTATACTTTTACCAAAAATGATGCTCCACTTACTATCACCTATCATGTCAGGCTTTTTTATAATGAATGTTTGTCTAGTAGTTTGTGTTTGCTTTATAATATCTTCTATCTCTTCAATATTAAACTCATAGTCTGAAGATACAGGTAATTCATTCGTTCCAGTTTGAAACACAGGTGGTTTTGGTAGCATTTTGGCACTTCTAGAGAGGTTTCCTACTGCTTTTAGTGTTTCTATCTTGTTTGGCTGATAACCGTATGCTTCTAATTCAGGTAGTTTCTTAATCTCATTCTCAATTATCTCTACTACTTTCTCATTGAATGACTCAGGGGTTTTATTTGTATGCTCTATGATTTTGTATTTTGCAACAACTAAAAAATCACCTAGCATTGCCATGGGGTTTTTTGTGTAATCACGGATTTTATCATCAGGTAGTTTTTTGAGTGTGTCTCTCATCCACACTTTGATAGATCCACCTTCAATCTTAGTGATAAAGATTTCTGTTTCTATGTCACTTCCAAACCAGTGCGCCAATGCGTTGTTTAGGTTATCGATTGATATTACAAAAGAAGAGACCGACTCAAAAAACTTGCGTGAGTTTATCTCTTCACCATAGTCAATATAAATATTATACTCATGTTCCATCAACCCCCCCCCCTTGCTTATAATGGCAATATTATAGCCAATCTTTTAACTTATATCTTTATACTTATAAAACTATTACTTTCATTATCTAAAATGTAAATTTGAAAATATTTACATTTAACACTATGGAATATATTGTTTGAAATATTCTTCTAACTTTTTATCGTAACAATATACGTATGTTCCCTTTATACCTCTATACATGATAGTCTTGTAAATATTGATAATATAATCATGAAGTTGTTCTGTACTAATTCCAGCCTTTCCATTTCTATCATAATAGTTTTCTTTTATTATCTCAATCTTTTGTGTTTCTTCATTGTAGGTAATATCACTCCCAAATATTATCCCTGCATAGTTAAGGTCATAACCCTGAGTTGTGTGAATACATCCCATTTCAGTCATTTGACTAGTTGAATTGATCCAGTCCTGACTAGTTCTATTCCAGTATAGGTTAACACCATCAATAGTTACATCAGGAGAAGAGCTTTTATTCGATATCCATTTCCAAGAGTAACCAGAAATTGTTCTACATAATCCATACTCTATTTCCTTTTCTTGCAAAGCTTGAACCATGTCTTTCATTGAAGTAAAAAGTTTCAATTCATAGTTTTCAGACTTAAAAGGCTTCAACTTTTTTGATAGAGTTAGAAGTTTATCAACAAACTCAATATAATCTTCACCACCTTCAACTCTCATTTGAGAGCTTAATTTAATAACATTTGAAGAGTCCTTTATCTTATTAAATTTGAATTTTTCAATGTCAGTTGGTCTAATTGATTGATTCTCATCATAAAAAAACAATTGATTATCACTTGAAAGCATGATCCAGTCAAGTTCATTTCCGTTATTATCTAGTCCAAAGTGTTTGTTTGTTTTGTCAAACTCTTTGTATCCAGTAATGTTCTTTCTTCTTTTGAGCCGATGTGCCTCATCTACAATTAATAAGTCATAATAGTCTTTAGATACTTCATTAGGACCTATGACCATATTTTGAGACAACCCATGAATACTTTTGAATACCTTCTTCAACGTTTTTCTAAGTGAAGTCATGGGAATAACCAAAGCTACTTTTAGTTGTTTTTTTTCTCTACTTAGTTTTTTCTTTACCTCTTCCGCTAATACAATTAAAGGACTTACCTCAAGATTATCTTCAAGGTCATCTTTATCAATCTCACTAAATAAAAGTTTGATGAAGTAGACAGCAAGTATTGTCTTTCCTGTTCCAGCACTACCTTGAATAAATGTAGAGGTTTTTGTTTTAGAAGCAGCCAATATACTTAAGTATTTTTTAATCGTATCATATTGATCTTCTGATAATGATTTATATGGAGAGTATTTAAATAGATCAGAATTTTGAATATCTAGAAGGTCACTTTTTACTAACTTTTCAAACTGCAGATTTTTCCAAATGTCTTTGAATGTATCTTCATATTCAGTTTTTTGATAATAATGATGGTTGGATATTCCATCATTGCCATTTAACAGCTTGAACTGCCCATCTGCCAGCATATTCTGAATAAGGTTAGACTCTATGTCCAGTACTGATGATTTATTGAAATAAGGGCTAAATATGATTTTTATATTTTTTAATTGATTTTTGTCTGGGTTAGCCAGATGTTGTTTCAATCTATTTTGTATATTGGTAGTTTCTCCAATATAAGCTTTTTTACTCTTCTTGCAATAAATAATATACACACTTGGAAAAATGTAGTAGGTAGGTGTTTCGTCTTTAATTTTGTCAAATGCAGTATGGTCAAATAAAAAATCTTTAGTTAAATAATCAAATGACATCTATAACTCAGTATACTTTTTGAATTTACCTTTGACCTTATCCACTGGATATTTCTCTTCATTTTTTTTCATTTTTTCTAGTATCACTTCTTCTAGATTAATATCTAGTTTCATACAGATTCTTAATAAGTAGATTGCAATATCTGCTACTTCTTCTTTTGTATGTTGTAAACCATCACTTGAGAGATTATTTGATTCTTCTTCAGTGAGCCATTGAAAGATTTCATTAAGTTCACCAACTTCTCCTGAGAGTGCCATTACTAAATTTTTAGGTGAGTGGTATTTATCCCAGTCTCTGTCATCTGAAAACTTCTGTATTACTTCTTTTATTTGTTCTATGTCCACTTTTATACCCTTCTGATTCCTTAAGATTTTACTAGTGTTTTGTTTTGAGTTTCCTTTTGAGTGTTAAGTTTAAATCACCTCGTAATATATTATTCTGTTTCAATCTTATGTTCGATTGTATTTTGATGGACATTTAGGGTTGCATTTTTTGTTTTAGGCTCGACTGTACCGTCTTGTAGGGGTTGAATTTTATAGTTCATCTAATGTAGAACTTTGTGTTTACTTCTCTTAAAAGAAAAGATACGTGTGGAGTTATTACATTTATGTAAAACTGCACCTATGTATTAGTTGTAGCTTTGTATAAAAGTTTTAACTTTGTAAGTAGTTTATCCTTTGTTGTCTATCAGTTTTAACACCCTTTAAATTGAATCACTTTAGTTTGTAGAGTCTTTAACCTGATAAGGTATAAGTTTTCAACTATACAAAGGGTATCAGATTTGACACCCTTTGTATTACTCATAGGAAGATTTGAAGTCATTATCCATTTTTATATCTAACCATTTATCAACAATTAGAAATATAAAATCATTAGCTAAGGAGAACTGACTGAACTTTTGATTGCCATTTGTTCGGCCTCCTTTAGAGTGTTCAACTTCTAAAAGCCCTTTGGCTTCTAATTGCTTTAATGTCTGTCTTAATTTATTTTGACCGATTCCAACAGCTTTAGATAGCCAGTATATACCTAGACGGTCATACCACTTATCAAAGTGTAGAGTTTTACGAAATATTACTAATAGTACATCTCTTTCATCTCTATTGAAATCTCCATCCATTATACGTTGAAACAATAGAGATTTATAGAACTCATCTAACTCATACTTTTCTCCATGATATGTTACTGATAGTTTACTCATTTATTATGCTACATCTACATATTTTAATTTTCTAGCTATTTGATGTTGGATTCCCTTCCTAGTTCCTTTTGAAACCATAATATCATCAAGCAGTTCTATGACTTTAAGTTCAGCATGTTCAATAGCTTCAACAATATTACCTGAATAAATGTCTCTAGGTGTTGCCCCTTTTTTGGATATATCAATACCAAGACAAGAATAAATTGCATTTGTTATGAGTTTATAATAGGGACATGAAGAATAAGATCTTCCTCGTTGTTTTTCAGCATACAGGCAGAACTCTTTTATTTTGTTTTGCAAAAGTTTTCTAGTACTCTTTCCTTGTTCCCTTGCAGCAATCCAATCTGTATTGGCTTTGTTTGTCTCAATTGCAACACGTGCAGATATTGCATTAGATGTGGCTTGTTTAAATGCTTGAATGAATGCCCATTTGAAAGACTCTGCCTTTTTACCCGTAATACTCAAACAGGTAAAAGAAAATGCATCAGCATCTAATTCAAAGTAGGGGTATTCTTTTCCTCTAACAATTCTATTTCGTTCCGAAATTTTACGGAGTGAAATTAGTTCATCAAAACTATGAAATAATCTAATTTTTCTCAATAGATCATCATGTCTGATATCAAAATATTTTGCTATTTGATTACTGGTTGCATATGGTTCTCCATGATGAAACAGCATAGTTTTTATAATCTGTTCTATTTTATCTTTGTTGGATATGAATTGAGTGCATGTTTCTTGACTTTTAGTCATATTTTCTCCTGAATTTTTATAAAAAATAGGGTGAGCTTTATTCTCCTACATTAGGTGTATTTTAAAAACTCACAAAGCTGTGATTTATTCGGAAAATTAAGAAAAGTGAAAGAGTGAAATGTGATATAATTGAAGTGCTAAACAACTTTATTCCTCATCACTCATTTATTTCTTAAATATTTGATGAGGTGTACTAACTGCTATTCATATTTCCCCCTTATATTTATATGTCATTACGCTGTTTTAATTGTTTGAGATAGAAATTCTGCAACGTCAATAATATTAAAAATCACTTTTGCATTTTTCGCAGTACCCAACTTTTTATAGTTTGGAATGCCGTAGCCTTTTGAAATATATCCGTCTATAGTTGAGTAGCTTATGCCTAATTCATTTGCCATTTCAGATTTTGAGAGTGTTGATTTGTTGTAGCGTGTCTTGAGGTCGTTGTAGATCAGTTTTTGTTGCTGATTCATATTTTGCCTTTCTTTGGTTAAGTTAAGGCAATTATAGTTTAAAACAATCTACTTCGCTAGAGGAAAAATGTCACTAAAAAAGTGTGACATTTTTATATATAATCAAGGATTTTAGAAATTTCTTCAGCTCTTTTCTTTCCTGTACCATATGATGATACCAGGGAATCATTAAGTAATTTTTTAGTAGCTTTAAGGGCAGTTTGATAGAATTCGAATTCATCTTCTTTGTATTCGAGATTATTAATTTCATCTATATTATCAAGACTGATGTCATAATCTTTAAAAAATGCCAATACTTCATTTTTTCTTTTATTAAATTTTTCTTTTTTTCGATGTTCTTTTTTTCTATCCCTTATAGGTAATGACGATATATTATTATATTCATTTCCAAACATGTCTATAGTGTAAGATACATGTTCATATTCCCATAGATATTTGATTTCACTTAGTATCATTGCTAAATCATAATCTTCTTCCTTAGCTTCCAACAATTTATATATACCAGCTCTAAATATTTGGGTAGTTGCTTCAAGAGTGGAATTAATTGCATAAGGAGCAATAGAGAGCAAGAAAGATGTATATTCCTCTTTGTGTATCTTTGTAAATCTAATTAATTTGTTTTTATCTGCAAATAATATTTGTGTAAATATCTTTCTAAACAGATGGAATCTTAGCTCATTTCTTGTTTTTTCAAGCATGTATATAGCTCCACCATATTTTATTGCTGATGGCAAATCATTAATTTCTTGATATGGATATTCATTTAGTAGTTCGTCAGCTATCTTATCTTTATTAGAAGTACAAATTTTTTTATTCACATTTATATGTATAGCTTTAATAAATTGACCCCAACCCATATGCAAAATATAATCTATATCCATAGTGGTAGGAGTCAACTTATTCATCCAATAAAATTCTTTTTCTATAGGATTCTTGCTATTAGATAACTCCACGTATTTCATTGATACAATCCTTTCACCGCTTCTAACCCCTGGTCGGGTGCTAACTTTGCATATCTCATAGTTTGGGCTATGTCTGCATGGTTCATCAAGCTCTTAATGGTAAGTATCGGTACACCTGCAATAGCCAACTGTGAAGCAAATGTATGTCGTAACGTATGAATAACTACACGATGCTTAAAATCCCTTACTTCAAGTCCTTTATTGAATAGTCTATCAAGTACCTTTTTTAAATGCCTTTGTATCGTCCTTGAAGCCGTTTTAATACTACTTCCACCTACTACATAGTCATTTACCTTTAAAGGCTTTATATGGGCTTCTAAGGCTTGTTTATACTCATCATCATAAAAGCCTGTATAGATACCACCGCTCTTAAGGTCATGTATTGTTACGCTGTTAGTATCCAGCTTAATATCTTTCTTTTGGATATGGAGTACACCTTCAAGTCTCGCACCTGTCATAAGTGCCAATTTCACAAAGTGATACAATACTTCATCGTCTTTGACTTCATCGGTTAATTTCTTTACTTCGTCAAGTGTAAGGTATCTTTCTCTCTTATCATCAGCTTTTAGCTTCTTTATTCCTGAACACGGGTTAATTAGCTTTAAATCCTTTTCTTTGATACTGTGGTTAATGATTGCACTTAAAAGCTGTATAATCCCATTTATAGTTTTTGGTGCTTTCTTTTTGGTGATGAGGTCTCTTTGAAGTTTGGTTATATCCGCTTTGGTAATGCTGCTAATATCCTTAGCGCCTAAAGAGGGCTTAATATGTAAATCATAGCGTCCTTGCTGTTTGATATTGGCTTTGTTCTCATGCTCTTTATCTTTGAAATAAACGTCTGCAAGGTTATCAAGTGTAGTGATATGCTTCTTTTTTCTATGGGCTTGTGGGTCTATACCATGTTTGATCTTATTGATAAATGTAGCTCTTTGATTATAGGCAAATGTTTCTGTTATACCATTGGATTTTTTACCTATTGTATAGCGTATCAATTTGCCCGTATCGTCTTTGTAGGTAATGGAATAGCTTATATCACCGTTCTGTAATTGGTTCAGATATACCCCTGAATATTTTTTTGACCTAACCCTTGCCATGATGTTATTCCTATTTATATCTTATATTGCTCTAAAGCTTCTCTTTGCTTCTTTGATAGTTTTGGCGAACTCCAAACCCCATGTGCCTTCCATGTCTTATCACCGTCTTTGATAAGTTTATTCAGTATTTCATCGTGAGGATATATGAATATTTCGTTATCATCTCTAAACGCTATGTGAAGATTTTTCCCTATGTACTTTTTGGCAAATGCTAAACGTGCTTTGAGTTGTATAGCGGTCATTTCACCTGATTCCGAGTGATAGGCAATTAAGTCTGCACCATTGTCATCATTTCTTGTTGGTAAGCACTGATAGCCATAGTCTGCAAGTGCTGAGGCTACTTTTGTATAGTTGTAGTCCTCTTTCGCTCTTGGACTTAGGCTCTTGTAGTCAATTTTTATTTTTTTCAATTTAGCCCTTTTTTGGTTACCTATTGGTTACCATTTGATAAGATACTTAAGATTATTATATGAAACTTTGGGTAATGTTGTACTTAATAATTAGCTTATTTGTAGGGTATTATGGTGTTATTTGTGAAACTTTAAGAAAAGGTATAAAATGAATTATTTAGAATCCCTCACTGTCCGCCACTTCAAAAGTAAATACAAATCAATATAGACCAATAAATCCCTAAAAAATATTACTGCATCAATATAAAACAACAGAAGATATATACAATAGCACTAATAAATTATCGAAATGTAAAATAAGATATGTTGTTAATGAGAGAGTAGGGATATTAAGATATGGAACAACAGAGTCGATCAGACTCTGTTAAATCTTATATATTGTCAGATTTTTTTTCTATGATTTTGAGGTTAAGCCAAGATGGTGGATTGTAAAAATTAAGTTCACTTTGCTCCCAGTCATTTTTTTCACTATGACGAGTATGTAAGATCCCTTTAATCAGAGTATATTGTATCCCTGTGATACAACTAATAAGATTATGCCCTTCTTTTAACGCTTCAAAAACAGCTTCTTTACTTTTCATACGTTTTCCCTTTAAGCAATTCATAAAAAGACCTATTGGTCTCTTTATAGAAGTGTTTAAAACATGGACAGATTTCTCTGTCCATTAGATGGTCTTAAAGAGCAGTAACGTTCTCAGCCTGTGGGCCTTTTTGACCTTCACCGATCTCAAAAGTCACTTTTTGACCCTCATTAAGAGAGACACGGTCGTAACCATTGCTATTAATTTGACGATAGTGTACAAATACATCATTTCCGCCATTTTCTTGTTCGATAAAACCGAAACCTTTTTCACTGTTGAACCATTTTACTGTTCCGTTTACTTGAGTTGCCATTGCAATTCCTTTTAGTTGTTGATACACTTCATTACTGATGTGCTGAAAATATAAAGTGGAGTGTTCTTTTTCGGGTGGATAATACTGTAAACTAAAGGTAAGCAATAAAAGTCTAGCCAAAGATGAAACTCTAAATCATCTTTCAATATATTATTATAGCTGAATATTTTGATAATAGCAAATTATATGAAAAAATAGATATTATTTATGTCTCTTGTAAGTTTTAAAAATGAGACATAATTTTATTTGAAAGTTATTATACAGTTACACTATTTGTTTAAAAATAGGGAAATATTATTGATATTAGTGCTGTTATTTCATGAGGTCATTTTTATCTAAAAGTTTTTTGGCAATATTGATTGATAAGCCTGATTTAGAACAGGCAATATTAAATTGTTCATTATCATTTAAAAGTCTAATTAATACTTTTAGTCTTGAATGTTTAGATATATTATTGATTGACATATTTTCTCCTTGTGTTTTAATGTAATTGGTTGCGGAAGATGGATTTGAA
>NZ_JAQIBC010000009.1 GCF_030347995.1 Sulfurovum xiamenensis | reverse complement strand
CCTTGCTTCACAACAAGTTTAGCTTTTCAATCTTTTTACCTTCATGGATTATACTAAGATAAGATTTAAAAAGAGTTATAAGTGATCATTTTAATTTTTGATTTAAAGTTATACAATAGAGAAAAGGTTGTAGATGACAATGTTTAGAGTCTGTAATATCTAGCTTTTTTGGGCTATATTAAACCTAATAGAGTAAAATATCGATACTTATAGAGCAAAGGAAAAACATGAGTATAGATAAAGCATTAATGGACAGAAGTGGTGGGAAATGTGAGTTATGTGGTTCTGAAGAGGGACTGACTGCCTACGTAGTATCACCAAAAGATGAGGCTATTGTGATCTGTAGTACTTGTGCAGGCTCTATAGAAGATCCGACAAAGGATGAAAAACACTGGAACTGCCTTCATGACAGTATGTGGAGTGCAGAGCCTGCAGTACAGGTTATGGCATTCAGACTCTTTACACAACTTGGTGCACAGGACCAGCTTGATATGATGTATCTTGAAGATGATGTACGTGCATGGGCAGAGGAAGGTTTAGCCACTGAAGAACAAGAGCCTACACGTGATGCCAATGGTACGATCCTACAAGAGGGTGATTCTGTCAGCATTATCAAAGACCTGCCGGTAAAGGGTGCAGGTTTTACAGCAAAGCAGGGAACGACTGTGAAAAATATCCGTATGGTACCAGGTGATCCTACCCATATACAAGGTCGTGTCAATGGAACAATGATCTTTATTATTTCGGCATTTTTAAAGAAGTTGTAGTATTTTTTATTTATATGACTATGATTTACATCACAAACACATCATTTAAGACGTTCAACAAGGATATATCATGATGAGGATCATCAACTACTTTATAGAGAATAAAAGTCTGAATTATGTGTTACTTGTTTTTATCCTTTTTTTGGGTATAAACTCCTATTACAATATTCCTAAAGAACTTTTCCCTGAAATTGCCTTAGATAAGATTGCGATCAGGGGTTCGTATGCCGGTGCGAGTGCCGATAATCTTGATAAAATGGCAGTGCGTGACATCGAAGATGAACTGGGCAATATACAGGGTATTGAGAAGATAGAGACAGTGATCAAATCAGGTACGTTTTCCATCGTCATTGACCTTAATGAGGGAGCAGACAAAACAGATGCTCTCAATAAAGCCAAGGATGCCATAGCACGCAGCAGACAATATCTTCCTTCAGATATGACGGAACCAACGGCAGAGTTACTGATGCACAATCGACCTCTGATCAGACTTTCTCTCTCTTCTGAACATATGACCAAAGGCCAATTGATAGAAACGGCCAAAGACGTCAAAGCTAAAATTGCCAGAAATCCTTATGTCAGTGAAGTCCAGATCTATGGTGATGCAGATCAGGAAGTCTCTGTACAGATCAATGAAGAGGCCGTAAGAGCGTACGGGTTGGATCCTGCTGCTGTTATCACTGCCATCTCTAAAACCTCTTATATCTATCCTATAGGAGATATCAAACAAAGTGGGAATTATATTTTCCTCTCTACGGTAAACGGTAAAGAAAATAAAGAAGCGTGGGAATCAGTGCTCATTAAGATCGGTGAACAGCAAGTAAGGCTTGGTGATGTTGCCAAAGTCGATATCACCTATCCTCAAGATACGACACTTTCGACATTTAATGGACGGAATAACATCACATTGGTGATCTCAAAAGGGCCTGAAGGAAACTCTATGCATATCTCCAGAGATCTGCAAACGTATGCTAAAGAAAAACTCTCCAAAGAGTTTCCTGATGTTTATTTCGATTTTTATCAGGACAGCTCTAAGCCTGTTAAGGACAGGCTCAATACGGTTATCTCAAACCTGATGTTTGGACTGGTTTTGGTATTCCTCTCCATGGCCTTGCTGATCAATGTGCGTATTGCATCTATTGTAGCGATGGGTATTCCTATCTCTTTTGCCATAGGGATCATGTTCCTTTATTTTACGGGCTATTCGATCAATATTGTTTCCCTGCTTGGAGGATTGATCGTGATCGGTATCGTGGTGGATGATGCGATCGTTGTTTCAGAGAACATCCAACGTCATATCAATGAGGGTATGGAGAGAAAAGAGGCTGTCTATCAAGGGTTAAAAGAGATGGTTTTGCCTGTCACCTTGGCAACATTGACAACTATCGCTGCGTTTCTTCCTCTGTTCATGCTCACCGGAGAGATTAAAAATTTTATTATACTCATTCCTATTACTGTAATCATGATCCTTTTGGGTTCTCTTCTTGAAAGTTTTTTCTTTCTGCCTCTACATGCAGATGAGGTTCTCAAAAAGCAGAAGAATGTTATCAATTGGGAACCACTGCAGGAGAAGTATGAAGCCCTGCTGCATCTTGTGATCCGTTTTAAATATATCTTTTTATTTACTTTTGTCATAGTGATACCTATTTTAACGGTACTTACGATCAAGATGCTCAATTTTCAGTTTTTCCCTAGTTTTGACGGTAATTATCTCTACATCACAGGAAAAAGCAATATGGATACGACCATTGAAGAGACAGATAAGATAGCCAAGGAGATAGAACAGTATGTGATCTCACAAAAAGAGACCTATGCACTTAAATCTACATCTACCGTTGTTGGATACCGAAAATCACTTGCTGGTGCGGATGAAAATGGAGACAATATGCTCTACATCACCATGGAACTCTATGATATGGAACCGCAGAGTTTTATCGATACCTATATCAATCCTATTTTGAATTTTAGTTTTATGTTCAATGATCCTGAGAAGGTCAGAAAGAAACATACCTATGACCTTGCACAGCAGTTGAGAGAAGAGATCGCACCTATGATGACAAAGTATCAGCTTGAAGAGCTTGGCGTACGTGAAGACAAACCGGGTTTGATCAAAAATGATATACAAATCAACCTTTCAGGAAAAGATGGTGAGCAGATAGCAGATGCAATGCAGAGAATTGAAGACAATCTTTCGGTTATTCCGTATGTGAAAGATGTAGGTAACAATGCACAGCTTGGAAAGATGGAGTACAAGTTACGTATCAATGCCTATGGTGAACAGCTGGGTATGAGTGAGGTTGAAATAGCACAGACCCTTTCGGGCTATTTCCTTGACAGCCGTAAAGCGATGACCTTTAGTGAGAATGGTGTGATGGAGATCAGAACCAAATCCATCGTTAAAGATTCTGAAAAGACGTTAATGAATTTTATGATCCCTACACCTTCTGGAAGTGTGGTCAAGTTGACCGATGTTGTGGATATCGAAAAGATAAGAGCCTATGAAAAGATTGAAAAAAGGGATGGAAATACAGTCAAGTCGGTCTTTGCCAATATCGACAAGAAAAAGACCACAGCTGTGGCTGTACTTAAGAAGATCAAGCCTTTACTAGATACGATACAGGATGAGGGAGTTGACGTCAGTCTTTTGGGAGAACAGGAAAAAAACCAGCAATTTAAAAATGATATGATACGCTCTCTGATCATTGCAGTCTTTTTGATTTTGATCACACTTCTGTTTATTTTTCCGAAAATTCGTTATGCATTGATGGTCATGTCCGTCATACCATTCAGTTTATTGGGTGCATTAGTGGGGCATATGCTGATTGGAATCAACCTTTCCATGCCTTCGGTCATAGGGATGTTGGGACTCGCCGGGGTTGTGATCAATGATGGTATCATCATGCTTGATTTTCTGCATGGCACGCATAATGCAGAGACATTCTATGAAAGGGCGAAGTTAAGACTCCGTCCTATTTTGATCACTTCGATCACAACCTTCCTTGGGCTTTTCACCCTGATTTTTTATGCAACGGGACAGGCAGTGATCCTTCAGCCTATTGCCATTTCGATAGGATTTGGTCTTATTTGGGGTACAGTCTTGAACCTCGTTTACCTGCCGTCACTGTATGCGGTGGTCAATAAGATCCAACCAGGAAGAGAGAGTTAGAGCATTTTTGGCTCCGTCTCTTCTTTTTTCTCTTCATTGTGCTCTTTTGGGGATTCATTTCGTTTGACATGTAGATCCAATTGAGGGAAAGGTATCTCAATATGGTGTTTGTTGAGCGTCGCATAAATGAATTTTAGAAAATCTGATTTTGTTCCTGCAGGTTTGAGGGTGGATTGCCCTCTGACCCAGACGATGAGTTCATAATCTACCGAACTTGACCCCATAGCGGTCATCCAGATAAGCGTAGGATATTTGGCATTTTTCTTCACATAATTGATAGAACTGTTTCTCAGCTCTTCCAGAATGACCTTTTCCACTTTATCATTGCTTGTTCCATACGCAACAGAGAAAGGGATATGTATACGTCTGATATCATTTTCCAATGTCCAGTTGATCACATTGTTCTGGATAAAAGAGGAGTTTGGAATAACGACATCGATGTTGTCATTGGTGGTGACAGTGGTTGAACGCATTCTCATATCACTGACCGTACCCCGGATAGTATCTGAGATCTCTATATAATCTCCCAAACGGATAGTACGCTCAAACATTAAGATGATTCCTGCCGCAAAATTGGAAACAAGTGTTTGGAGACCAAAACCGATACCTATAGAGAGTGCTCCAGCAACTAGTCCAAGATTGGAAAGATCCAATCCGATACTTTTAAGTGCAACAAGTAAAGTGATAAATACAAGAATATAGTAGCCGGCATTGGAGATGGCTTTAGCTGAAGAGAGTGAGATTTTTTCTCGTTGAGTAGCAAGATTAATGATCTTTCGTTTGTAAAATGCAGCAATCATAAATCCAAGAATAATGATCAAAATGACTTTGAGGATATCAAGAATGGAAATACCCTTTTCATTGAATACAAACAGGGCTTCAGTCAGCTTGCTATAGGTGAAATCATAGATACTTTCAGCACTCTGTTCTACACTTGAGAGTGCCAGTGCGACATTCCCTGCCACCTCTTTGAATACTGTTTTGAGGATTGTACGCTTGTAAGTATAGTAATCTATGAGATCCGGCGTGAGCCCCTGCAACGTTTCTGTATCGGCATTGAAAAGGTCGAGGGCTTTTTGCGTCTCATTTTTTTGTAGATAGGCCAGAGAAAGCATGAGAGTTAGATCAATCTTTGTGGTGAGGAGACTCATCATATCCATATCGTTGGATAGAAATTTTTTACTTAAAGACTCTGAAATCGTTTCACGGACGATCAGTTCACGCTCTTTCGCCAGTTTCAGTGCGACGGCTTCTTGTTCTACGGGAGCAAACTTTGTATTGATCTGTGTAAGTTTTTTTTCGAGTGCGGGAATATCAAAGGTGACTTGATTCAGTTTTTGTTTGAAGCGTGCTTCGCCTTTGGTTATTAAAGTCTCATAGGCTTGTATCGTTTGTTCCTGATTGTCCCCTTTGAGTTTATAAAAGGCGTATTGCAATTGGTAAAGCAACAGGTTTTTTTTATCTTCGACGGTAATGTCATTGATACTTTTTTGCAAATAATGCCGTTTGGATTGCATCGCAGACTGTTCTTTTTTCAACGTATCGATCTTTGCATAGGTATCTGTAAGTGCATTCAGATAGGACTGATAGTTTTCTGTGCTTATATTTTTATCATCAGGTAAAAGTGAATCCGGCATAGGATCCACCTTTAAAGTAATGGAGAGCATATTTGACAGTTTGTCTAAGATCATACGCTCTGTTGCAATACGTTCCGTATCTTCTTTTGTCTGGTTCTGATCTGATGTTTGTGCCGTCTCAATACGTTTTGAAATCTCTTTATAATAGTTTATGGTATTGTTGCCGTCATAGAGTTTTGTGTCTATTTCAGCAGAGCACAAAAAGAGAGAGAAAGAGAATAGGAGTAAGAAGGATTTCATGAAATTGTCACTTTTTTTCAGATTATAACATATCTGTGAAAGTAAAGTTCATACCAGTATGAGCTCTTTTTATAGGATCTGTAAGGGGTTAAGAATTACTCTTTATAATAGTTTAAGAGTATAATCATATAAAAATATCATCTTGAGGAAATTACATGTATGACATTATCTATATCGGTGGCGGTTTGAACTATGCAGGAGCCATTGTGGCTTCGAAACAGGGGCTTAAAGTAGCGCTGGTTGAAACTTCACTAGGACACTTGGGCGGGACTTGTCTGCATGAAGGATGTATCCCTTCTAAAATGTTTTTGCATCATGCCAATACGGTACGGCAAAGCAACGAGAGCGTGTTTAGAGGTGAACTCGTACTGGATATGCCGACCTTGACAGCTCAAAAAACTGAACTCCTTGCCAGTGCATCCAAATCGATAATGGCACAATGTAAAGATGTGGAACTGATCGAAGGTAAAGGAAAGCTCATTGCACCGCACAAAGTGGAGGTAGAAGGGAAGATCTATGAGGGGGAGTACATTGTGATAGGGACAGGATCTATCCCTTTCATACCAGAAGGCATAGTGTATGACAAAAAGGCGATCATCACCAGCAATGAGCTGCTTGATCTGCAGAAACTGCCTCAAACTATAGCCATCTACGGGGATGGTGCCATCGGTCTGGAGATGGCAAGTTTTTTTGTCTCTGCAGGTGTAGAAGTAACACTCATTTCACGTCATGACAGACTTTTGCCTCATACACACTCATCGATACAGAATGCCATGACCAAAGAGCTTGAGAGACAGGGGATCATCTATTTGAAAGAGCATGCTATCTCCAAAGCTGAACCTACAGAGAAAGGGGTGCATATCACCTTTGAGAATGGTGCATCAAGCATGTATGAACAGATGCTTGTTGCGACTGGACGTCAGCCAAATACGGATGTGGTCGCAACAGATCAGATTACTGTAAAGAGGGGCATAGAGACAGATGATTTTTTTCAGACAACACTGGAAAAACATTTTGCGATCGGTGACTGTAATGGGAAACTGCAACTGGCCCATGCGGCAAGAGTACAGGCTTTGAACGTGACAAAGCAGATCATGGGCAAACAACCTGGCAAATTGAACCTTGATCATGTGGTAAGGTTTATACACACCTTGCCTATGAGCTATGCAACCGTGGGACAAAACAGACAGAGACTGGAAGAAGACGGTATGGAATTTAAAGAGAGTAGCATCATGCTGAGCCAATTTAAACCTGCTGCATTCCATCAGGCTGGGAACGGCGTATTGATCGTCTATGCAGATACGTCAGGGCTTATACTGGGTGCAGAGCTCTTTGCCCCTAATGCCGAAGAGCTCATCTCATCTGTGGCTATGGCACTTGCAGGTGAAATGACGGTTTCCATGGCCCGACAGACCATTATGGCACATCCCACTTTTTCTGAAGCGCTGGAGAGGGTTTACTCCCGACTATAAAGGTATTACAAGCCTTTCATCACAATTTCAAAGAGATAATCCACTTCATGGTCTTCTAAAAATACCGTCTTTTTGGTTTTAAAAAAGTCTAGTACTTTTTTGGTAGGAAGTGCAGCAGTATAAAGGCATGCAGGGTGTGCAGGGATGAACGACTGCATGAGCGCTATCTCCTCTTCTATACGGTTTTCGCAGATGTAGCAGTGCTCATCATGATGCAATCTGCCTTCATATTCAAGTAGCGTGATATACGACTCACAGACAATGCGTTTAGGGTTTTGTTTATCCCATTTTTGGGCTGCAGAGAGAAGCAGATCAAAGTAAAAAGAGTCTATCTCTTCTGCATCTTTGAGATGCGGTTCAAAGCGTTTGATAAAGTTGTGCCAGAGCAGAAGTCTGTTTTTGTCAAAGAGCCAAGGAAATCCCATATGAGAGAGTGAACGCAGTCTGGGAAGAAAGCTGCCTCCTTCACCTTCTACTTCAAAATCTATCAGGTTACCTAGTTGTAAAATGGAGTGTCGTGCGCCAAAAAAACGGTAATAGGTTCTTACTTCTGTGGGACTCAGTACCAGTGCTATCGTGTCTTCATTTTTAGCTTTTCTGACAGAAAGTATAAAACCTTTGATGGTAATTCCTTTAATTTTTGCCTAAATTATAGGCAAAAACAAGTTAAAATATCCAAATATCGCCCTCTTGAGGGTAGAGTTGGTAAACTAAGCTTAACAACCTTTTAGCTATAATCCCTCCAATTACGAGGAGCGCTATATGATGTTCCGATTAGATCATTTTTAAGGTTGGTATATGCAAGATTTATTTACTTCTTTTAAGGACAACTGTGGGTTTGGGCTCTTAGCCTCTATCGATAACACACCTTCACACAAAAATTTGGAAGATGCGATTACATCTCTTTCACGTATGATGCACAGAGGAGCGGTAGCTGCGGATGGTAAAACAGGAGATGGTGCAGGTCTGCTTCTCTCTATGCCAAAATCATTCTTTGCAAAAGAAGCAACAGCCAATGGTGTACACCTTCCAGAGAATTATGCAGTTGCAATGGTATTCTCAAACAATCCAACTGATTTTGATGTGATCCATAAGATCTGTGATAACAATGACCTGAAGATCATTTACACACGTACGGTACCGGTTGATACAAATGCACTCGGTAAGCAGGCACTTGCTTCACTTCCAACCATGAAGCAAGTATTTGTTGCACCGAATTCACCTGTAGCGATCAACCGTTTTGAGGCACTAGTGTATCTTTCCCGTAAAGAGATCGAAGCAGCACTGATAGACGATAAAACATTCTATATCCCTTCATTCTCAACCTCTGTGATCTCTTATAAAGGGCTTGTCATGCCTACCCATATCAAAGAGTTTTACAAAGACCTTGCCGATGAAGATTTTGAGATCTCTTTCTGTCTTTTCCATCAACGTTTCTCTACCAATACCCTTCCTCAATGGAAACTTGCACAGCCGTTCAGAATGATCGCCCATAATGGTGAGATCAACTCTGTAACTGCGAACAGATTTAACGTGAAAGCGAAAATGGCAGCAGCAAAATCTGTCATCTATACAGATGAAGAGATGGATAGACTCAGAAATGTGATTCAAGACGATATGTCAGATTCAGCGAGTTTAGATAACTTTATGGAGTTCCTACGTGTGAATGGTGTCGATTTCTTTAAAGCAGCACGTTCACTTATACCGGCACCTTGGCATAATAATCCACAGATGGATACTGAACTCAGAGCATTCTATGAGTATGCGAGTGCAACATTTGAACCGTGGGATGGTCCAGCTGCTGTGAGTATGACAGATGGTCGTTACATCGGTTGTGTACTTGACAGAAACGGATTGAGACCTTCAAAATACATTAGAACAAAAGACAACAGGCTACTTATCTCTTCTGAGTATGGTGTACTTAAGTTGCCTGATGAAGAGATCGTTGAGCGTGGTAGACTTCAATCCGGTGAGATGATGGGGATTGATCTTAAGCACGGGAAGGTGCTTAAAAACAGTGATATCAATGATTATCTCAAAGCAGGTAATGCCTATGATAAGTGGTTGACCGCAAACCTCTCTTATTTACAGGAACATGTACCTGAAACTGATGTAAGTACTTCTGAAGTGAACTATGGAGATATGAATGCTAAACAGCGTTATTTTAATTTTACATCTGAGGTGATCAGAGAAGTGATCAGACCTATGATCAACGAGGGGAAAGAGACAACAGGTGCTATGGGTGATGATACACCGCTTGCGGCATTCTCAACAGAGCAACGTAACTTTACTGACTTTTTCAAACAGAAGTTCGCTCAGGTCACCAATCCACCGATCGACCCGATCCGTGAGAAAACAGTGATGAGCCTTAACACAGGTTTTGGAGAGAGCCACAATGTTTTAAGTGATAGTCCGGAACATGCAAAGCGTCTGAAAACGGTACTTCCACTCATGTCTGCAGAGAAGTTCTGTTTGCTTCAAGAGTTTGGTACAAAAGGGAATGAGAAGTATGATCCAAGCTATAAATGTGAGAAATATGATACAACCTATAAGGGTGATCTCAAAGAGAGTCTTTATGCACTGACTGAGCGTATCATCGAAGATGTAAGAAGAAATGACGTTAGAACCATTATCTTAGATGACAGAAATCTCAATGCAGAGAATAAAGTGATTCCTATGCTGATGGTTGTGGGACGCTTGAACCAAGAGCTTCTCAAAGCGAAAATCAGACATTTGACCAGCATAGTGGCAGTGACAGGTGAAGTATTTGATCCACACTCTGCAGCATGTCTTCTTAGCTTTGGTGCTGCAGCTATCTTCCCTTACTTACTCTACCATACAGTGGAAGAGTTGGAAGAGGGGAATGAAGCAATCAAACCACTTTTAAAGCAATTTAGAAGATCAATGGGTGCGGGATTGATGAAGATCATGTCCAAGATGGGTATCTCTACACTTGCATCATACAGAAACTCGAGACTCTTTGATGTGATCGGTTTAAGTACAGAGATCGTTGATGATTGTTTCTCTGGTGCCAAAGGATTACTCCCGGGACTTGGATATGAAGATATCGATGCACGTCTGAATTCAAACCATGAACGTGCCTTTACGGATGCATTTGATGGTAAAAGAAATGCACTTTACAAGGGTGGTTTCTACAAGTATAAAAAAGGTGAAGAGTTCCATGACTTCTCACGTCCGACCATCTCTGCTATGCAAAAAGCTTCAGAGAGCGGAAAAGCTGAAGATTATGAAGAGGTAAAGAAGCTTGTCAATGGCCGTGACAAAAAGTTCATACGTGACTTCTATGAACTCAAAAGTGATAGAGAACCAATCAGTATCGATGAAGTCGAGCCGCTTAGTGAGATCTTTAAACGTTTCTCTACAGCGGCGATGTCTATGGGGTCTATCTCCCAGGAAGCGCATGAGACACTTGCAGTAGCGATGAACAGAATTGGCGCGAAGTCAAACTCTGGTGAGGGTGGAGAGTCTCCATTACGTTACGGTACAGAGAAGAACTCGAGTATCAAGCAGGTTGCATCAGGACGTTTCGGTGTCACACCGGAGTATTTGAGATCTGCGACAGAACTTCAGATCAAAGTAGCACAAGGGGCAAAACCTGGTGAAGGTGGACAGCTTCCAGGAAGTAAAGTATCTCCGTTGATCGCGGAACTTAGATTTACGAAGCCGGGAGTGACACTGATCTCACCACCGCCACACCATGATATTTACTCTATTGAGGATTTGGCACAGCTTATCTTTGACTTGAAGCAGGTGAACCCGCATGCAAGGGTTGCAGTGAAACTTGTATCGACTGCGGGTGTAGGTACGATCGCAGCAGGTGTTGCTAAATCTTATGCAGATAAGATCATTATTTCAGGAGCAGATGGTGGTACAGGTGCTGCACCGATCGGTTCTATCAGATTTGCAGGTAACTCTTGGGAACTAGGTCTTATCGAAGCACATAATGCATTGAAAGCAAACCATTTAAGAGGTCAGGTAACCGTTGAGACCGATGGTGGACTTAAAACAGGTCTGGATATCGTTAAAGCGGCTATTATGGGTGCAGAGGAGTATGCATTTGGTACAGGTGCACTTGTACTTGTAGGTTGTATTATGCTTCGTGTATGTCACTTGAATACCTGTGGTGTGGGTGTTGCAACACAAGATGAACACTTGAGAAAAAGATTCACAGGAAATGTGGAAAAAGTCGTCAATTACTTTACCTTGGTAGCAACGGAAGTAAGAGAGATCCTTGCTGAACTTGGATATAGATCACTCGAAGAGATCATCGGTAAGAACGAATTGTTTAAAGTGATAGATGATGAGTTTGCCAAGAAGTTCAATTTTGAAGAACTGCTTTATGATATCGAGGGTGATAACACTTGCCAGGTACCGTTCAACGAACCATATGATCAAAATGAGTATGAAAAAGAGATACTTGAAGAGTTGATGGAAACGATCAAGGATCCAAGACAAAAGATCGTACTGAACAAAGAGATCTCAAACCTCAATAGAAGTTTTGCGACACGTATTTCAGGAGAAATTGCTGCACTTCACGGAAATGCAGGTCTACCGGATGGTACGATCACATTGAATGTGAAAGGTACAACAGGACAATCACTTGGTGCATTCCTGGCACAAGGTATTAACATCAATGTACATGGTGCAGGGAATGACTATATCGGTAAAGGTATGAGCGGTGGTCAGATCGTGATCTCTTCTGATAATGCGGGTCATGAGTTTGCGCTTGGTGGGAACACCTGTCTGTATGGTGCAACAGGCGGAAAACTCTACATTCACGGTAAAGTAGGTGAGCGTTTCTGTGTCCGTAACTCCGGAGCAACAACGGTGGTTGAAGGTACGGGAGACCATCCATGTGAATATATGACCGGTGGGGTTGCCGTGATCCTTGGTGAGACCGGTGTGAACTTTGGTGCAGGTATGACGGGTGGTAAGGCATTTGTCTATGACATGGAAGGTAAATTCTATGAGAAAGTAAACCCTGAGCTTGTTGAACCACTACGTATCGATACGGATGAGTGGGATACAGAGATGTTTGAACTTAAAGCACTTCTGAAAGACTATGTCGCAAAAACAGGATCTAAGAGAGCAGCCTATATCTTGAATAACTTCAGAAGTGAAATACGCAAGTTCTGGATGGTAGCGCCACGTGGTATAAAACCTACGATCGTTACGGGTGCAAAAGGCGAATAAAAGCTTTATGACCCCTTTCATTCAAGCCTGTATCAAAGCGAACGAAGAGATAAGTTCTGCCTTACAAAACGGCTTTGATACCTCGTGGTTTGAAAAGACCGAAGTGGGTGCGGGTGGTGATATCAGTTCTAAACTTGACCTTTTTGCCGAAGAGATATTTGTAAAGCACTTAAGTGCTTTTGGAAAGATAGAGTCTGAAGAGAGCGGCATTATAGGTGAGGGTGAGGAACAGATCATCATTGATCCTATAGACGGTTCAGCCAATGCCCTTTCCCTTTTTCCTTTTTACGGTACCTCTGTTGCAAAAGTGAACGCTGAAGGTATTTTAGATGCTGCAGTTGTCTGTAATCTTGCCAATAAAGATATCTTTTTCAAGTCTTCTACGTGTAAAGTTCAACAAGGTAAACTTTTTTCAAATACATTTCATGACCCTCATAGCAGTGAGAAGGCTGAGATAGGACTTTTCGAAAAAGCCTATGCAAATCCTGAATTGGTTGCAGCATTGGATAAGGAAAAGCTGAAGTTCAGGTCCCCTGGCGCTATAGCACTCTCATTGGCATATGCCCATACTGTGAATTATGTACTTTTTATGGGTGAGTTTCGAATTTACGATTTTGCCGCAGGTTTAGCACTTTGTGAGGGCTTAGAAGTAATTGTTGAGGCGGATTATGTTATAGTATCGAAAGAAAAAAGCATAGCAATGCAAATAGAGTCGTTAATCAATAAATTATAGGCATGCAGGAGTAAGAATGTTTGGAAATATTTTTAAAAAAGCCACAACAGGATCAACACAAGAGACACCTAATCAGTGGATTAAATGTCCAAAATGTACCTCTTTGATGTATTATAAAGAGGTAGAAGCCAAGCAAAATGTATGTCCTAAATGTAACCATCATTTCAGAATATCTGCTGAAAAGCGTATAGCCTCCATTGTAGATGAGGGATCTTTTGTAGAGTGTGATGCTACTTTGGCACCTATAGACCCATTGAAGTTTTCAGATAAAAAAAGTTATAAAAAGCGTATAGAAGAAGCCAAAGCCCAAACAGGGAAAACCTCTTCTGTCATGAGCGGTTCTTGTACGATCGGCGGTCAACCCGTTGAGATCGCAGTATTTGACTTCTCATTCATGGGGGGTAGTTTGGGTTCAGTTGAAGGTGAAAAGATCGTTCGCGGTATCAACAGAGCGATAGAAAAAGAGTGTGGATTTATCATCGTTTCTGCTTCTGGTGGTGCACGTATGCAAGAGAGTACCTACTCACTGCTTCAAATGAGCAAAACATCTGCAGCACTCAACAGACTGCACCAAAAAGGTTTGCCTTTTATCTCTATTTTGACAGACCCTACGATGGGTGGTGTATCTGCTTCATTTGCCATGCTGGGTGATATTATCATGGCGGAACCGGGTGCACTTATAGGATTTGCAGGTCAAAGGGTGATCAAACAGACTGTTGGAGTGGATCTTCCTGAAGGTTTCCAGCGTTCAGAATTCCTACTGGAGCATGGACTCATCGATATGATCGTAGATCGTCCTGATATGCATCAAACGCTTTCTGATCTCTTTAAACTTTTTAACAAGAAGGCAAGTTAAAACAGCGTATGATCTATGCACTTGTAGACAAGGAGACACTGAAGCAAAAGGGTGTCTCTTTAGAAGTACTTCTTCAGCATATCTCTACTTTTCCCAATATACCTATTCTCCAATACCGCAATAAATTGGCTGCTATTGAAGAGAAAAAAGAAGATCTTGAGATTATCCGGGCATATTATCATGGTATAGTCATCATCAATGATACGATTGAGCTTATTGCCCATGCGGACGGATTGCATCTTGGCCAGGAAGACCTTAGAGAGTACAGTCATGATCTGAAAGAAGCAGTTGACCTGGTACGTCAAAAGATAGGAAAGAAGATCCTCGGACTTTCAACCCATGATAAAGAAGAGATACTTTCGGCAAATGCTTTGGACCTTGATTATATAGGTTTAGGAGCCTACAGAGCGACTGACACGAAAAGTGAAGCCCATGTCGGAGGGACAACACTCCTTGAGGCAGCGAAATTCTCTAAACATCCTGTGGGTATCATAGGAGGTGTTCGTATGGATGATGTGTTTGAAGCACCGATTGTCTATAAAGTGATAGGAAGTGGACTTTACGACGGTATAAAGTAGTCTCTGAGAATATTTCAGATTGATATGTTAGAGTAAAGAAGAGTGCCTCCTGATCCAGGCAGTAATATAATGAAAAAAATAAGTGAGAGTAAGAGTATGACAGATAAAGATGAGAATTATGCATTTCCATGGGGATTTCATATAGGAGATCTATACAAAGACAATGAGAGCCTCCCTTTATATACGCTCAGCAGTGACGGTGGATTCTGTCTATTGTATGACAGTGTCTCTGAAGCAAAGGCTGACAGGTTGCTGGAGAGTCTTTGTCTGGAACTTCTCTCAACCATGCCACATGAGAGTTTGAAAGTAGATCTTTTTGATTTTGGTAGAAAGAAGTTTTACAATCTTTCTCCTTTACAGTATGTTCAACTCTATAGAACAGCATATGATTCTAAGCTGATGTCAGCGCTTTTTGAGGAGCTTGAAGAGATGGTCATCTCCCGTCATAAAGAGCTGTTGTGCTGCAACAGGCCTACGATAAGCGAACATAATCAAAAATCAAAACTGAAACAGGTTTATCATCTGGTACTGATCAATTTGGAAAACTTCCCCACAGAAGAACTTGAGTTGAGAAGAATCAAGAATTTTGTAGAATCTGCTGTCCAGGCGGGTGTCTATGTGATTGCATTCGGTAATCAGGATATAGAACAAAGTGAAAATCAAACAACACAGACCATTCTGGAACATTTTAAGAAGCTGAGAGTCACCGAATGTGAGTTTGCCATCACCAAAGAGATCTTTGAATTTGTTGAACTTTTGGAAGATCACACGTTTAAGTCGCTTGATCTTGACAAAGGTGCTCTCATGCAAAAAGCACTGACCAATGCAGACATTGAAAGTCTTATCAACCCTGAGAATATCAAACTGGAAGAGAATACAAAAGTCAACTAACAATGATGTCTAATGAAGCGATTTTAACTATTGAAGATGACAACAATGAAAAACTCTTTTATCGTTTCACCCCTGCAGCTTTAATCTCTAATTTTGTGCCCCTGATCGTTATCTTAGATGAGAAAGCAACACACTTTGAACACAAGATGTGGAATGTACTCACACCTTTGGATCATTTTGGATCTCAAAATAAAGATCTTTTACAAGAGTTGATAGAAAAAATCGCCGAAGAGTATGAGTGTGAAGATCATATTTATTTCTATGGGAGCGGTATGGGTGGCTATGATGCTATTTTGCAGGGTATTTTGTGCAGGGCCAATGCAGTCTATGCAGATGCACCCCGTATAAGATTACCACAAACAAGTGATAACGACACATCTACTAGGGAACATGATCTTACCAATTTTTTAAATGCTACCGATCCTTTTCCTGTGTTTTACCTGTGTGAAGATGAGAACACTTTGGAAGAGGAAACGGCATATTTTGCAGATGCCTGTCAACAACATGGTATCAAAGTGCATTTTGATTTTTGTCCGAAGTCAGACGATGAAACCGAGGTCATCAAAGAGGTTTTAGGTTTCTTTGAACGGATGGCTTCTGAAGGATAAAAGGGGATGATTAATGAATATTGATGTAGACTACTACAAAAAAGGATAAGTATGGATATGAGTATGCATATGGAGCCGATCAATCTAGTGAAGTCATTGAGAGGCACGTATAAAAAAGAAGATAAAGAGATGGTGGTAGAAGTACTTAATGCCTATAAGGAAAAGAATAACTGCAGCTATAAACATGCATACGACATGATGGTTGAGGGAAATCCATCCTATTCAGCATATACCGCATGGAGACGTAAGTTAGCATCCGGCCAAACCCTATAAGTAGGTTTTGACGATCTTCTCCCCAAGGTTGTTAGCCATTTGGTGCATCTCCCACCAGTATGCAAGTTCACGTGCTTTTTCTGACTCTTTGTTGTTCATTATCTTATCGAAAGTGTCACTATCCAAGTTTTCGATCTCATTAGACAATTGTGGAACACAGTCGACAAGAAAGTCAAAATCATACGAATCTGCACACTCTTGGACCTCTTCTGGGACCTCTTTACCTTGTGATACCAGTAGATAGACATATAGCTGACAGTTCTTACGTAGTTGTAGCTCTTTATTTGTAGGGCTCATGATCTGCTATCCTTTTTGAACATTCATAATGATCTATTTTTTGTTACTTTACCCTAGTAATGTTAAAGTTGCTTGAAGATAAGATGTTATTTTAGTAATTGTGTGTCAAGAAGATTTTTATCATAGTTATATGATTAATCTATTATTTGCTATGGTATCATTTATAAAGATAATACTTTCAGATGGGAAAAGTAGATAATGAACTTTGAACAGTTAGATACATATATACGTGCTAAGCAGGGTGTGACTTTTGATTATCCTTTTGATGAAAAGGTTCGTGTTTATCGCATTGCTGAAAAAATGTTTGCTTTGACCTCAGAGGATAGACCTATATCAGTCAATCTCAAATGTGACCCGCTTTATGCTTTGGAGCTACGTTCTCTCTATAAAGGTATCATAGCAGGGTACCATATGAATAAAAAGCATTGGAACACAGTAACAGTAGAGGATTCCGATGTAGATGATGAAACAGTGAAAGAGCTGATAGACCACTCTTATGATCTAGTGTATGAGAAATTGACCAAGAAACAAAAAGCCTTACTGGGTTAAAGATGAATACGATAAGTATACAATACTTCCAAACACCTGTCGGAGAAATGATCTTAGGTTCCTATGACGATAAACTCTGTATGGCTGACTGGCGATACAGAAAGGGTAGAGAAAGTATAGATAGAAGAGTGCAAAAGGGTCTTCATGCCATTTTTGTCGAAGAAGAGAGTGAGGTGTTGAATTTGGCTAAAGAGGAACTGGAAGCGTATTTTAAAGGCTTACGTCAAAAATTTGATATTCCTTTGTTGTTGGTTGGCACAGAGTTTCAAAAGTCTGTTTGGAAGGGACTTCTTCAAATTTCGTTTGGTACCACTGTTTCTTATAAGGATTTGGCGCAAAATATTGACAACAAAACAGCAGTAAGAGCTGTAGCCTCAGCTGTAGGTGCCAATGCTATGTCTATTTTCATACCTTGTCATCGTGTTGTCGGATCTGATAGTTCTTTGAGGGGCTATGCTGGTGGTTTGGAAGCAAAGAAAAAGCTATTGGCACTTGAACAAAATATGTTTACGATATAATCATTTTATATTTTAAAGTAGGTAAAAATGGAAAAGAAAAACTTTTTTGAGTCTGTCTATGAGAATGCAGACCATGATGATCTTTCATCTATCCCATGGGCGACACTTGCGCCTAACATCTATTTGGAAAAACACTTAGCCATGCAAGGACCTGTTGTAGGTAAAAAAGCACTGGTTATCGGATGCGGGTTAGGTGATGATGCACTGATCTTGGAAAAATATGGCTATGAGGTAGAAGCATTGGATATCTCTCCTTCAGCGATAGCCCTGGCCAAGAAGAGACATCCTGAAAGTAAGGTCGATTTTCATGTAGGCGATATCTATGATATGCCTGCATCTTCTGTGGGTAAATATGATTTTGTTTATGAAGGGCTGACCATTCAGTCTTTACCTCCTTCAGATAGAGAAAAGCTGGTGGGTATCATCGTTTCTCTTGTGGCCAAAGAGGGAGAACTGTTTGTCTATGCGCATGCACAGGATGATACAGATAATTATGGTGGACCACCATGGCCATTGTATGCAGATGAATTTACGCTTTTTGAAAAAGAAGGGCTGGAACAAGTGTATATTGAGAAAGAAACAGAGAGTAAACCCGTAGCACCCTATAAGTGTTGTGCACTGTACAGAAAATAGGATAACACATGTCGATCCAAAAGATCATCCTTATTCTCCTAATTGCAGTGTTGAGTTTGACGACGGACAGTGCAACAAAACTCTACAGTATAGTGATGCATTATGAACGTTACACTGCAGAGTTGGAGAAAAAATGTATCACTTTGGATTTTGGAAAGATAGTCTACCTTGAAAATAGTGTCAAAAGTGATAAAACACTGCTGTTCGTTCACGGTTTTGGCGGGAACAAGGATACATGGAACAGACTGATCGAAGCAATGGATGAAAAGTATCATGTCATTGTGATAGACCTTCCTGGACATGGGGAGAGTATTTCAGAAAAGACGTTGGGATATACGATGTCGGAGCAGGCAAAAAGAGTGTATGCCTTTATAGAGGCTAAACATTTGAAAGGCTTTTACCTTTTTGGTCACTCTATGGGAGGGTCCATTGCTCTACACTATACAATAAACCATCCAGAGACACTCAAAGCACTTATCCTCATAGATACTATGGGTATGGTGAAAACAAAAAGCGACGGTGTGAAACTCGTAGAAAGATCCGATAAAAACCCGCTTTATGATGTCTGCACGGAAGAGCGGCTGGAAACACTTTTACGCTATTCTCTCTACAAGCCTCCCTATATCCCGGATATCATTAAAGAGGCCATGCTCAAAGAGAAGTGTGAAAGACGTGATCTGGAAAAAATACTCTATGAGGATATGTATAAAGATGTCTGTTGTTTCAATGAGCTTGCAAAAAAGATCGATATCCCCACACTGATATTATGGGGAGACAAAGACAGGATGACACACATAGACAATGCAACACTGTTTCATGAGACCATTAAGAACAGTAAACTGGTCATTTTGCAAGAGATAGGACATGTACCGATACTGGAAGATCCTGAAAGAACAGCTGATGAGGTTGAAAAGTTCATCAAACAGGTGCATCATCCTTAGTGCCGGAATGCTCATATTTCATTTAACGGCTTCGTTAGAAGATACCCACCTACAAGTATAGGAATGATACCTAAGACTTGACGAAGTTCTGGCACTTCATGGAGGTAGAAGTAGGCAAAGATAAGCGTCATCATGGGGACCAGTCCCAGCATAGCCGACAGTTTTGTAATAGATGTACGGTGTAGCGCTTCTATCCACATGATCTTTGAAACGACATAGATTAAAATACCGATAAACAGTAATGAAGGCAGAGCCGCCACAAATGCATCGTACTCTACAGCAGGTTCAAAGGCCCATGCCATAAGGGCTATAAAAGGCAGACCAACGAATGTTCTAAATCCCAGAATGGTCTCTGAAGAACAAAATTCACGCGCTCTTTTCTGGTAGAGATTGGCAATAGGTGCAATGGCAGCTGCAACCAAGATAAGCAGATCGCCTTTATTGAATATCATTTCATCAGGAATGAGGATGATGAGCGCTCCAATCCCCATAATAAAAGCACCCCATAGATGTAAAGTATGCATCTTCTCTTTTCCAAAGAGATTGAAGTAGAGGTAAGAAAAAAGCAGCTGCAGGAATATAATGACTGCCATATTCCCAGCAGTAGTGTATCGCATTCCTATGAAAACGAATGCAAAGAGTGAAGTGATCCAAAAGCTTGTAAGAAGCAGGTCTTTGTAGGCTTCTTTGTTCTTAAGCTCTTTAAATCTATCCCGTTTGAACATGATTACGATAAAAAAGATTAAAGCGATGAAAAGAGAATAGGTATAGGTATGCAGTGCTCCTATGTAGGACATAGCGACGATAGAGAATATGGGAAACCAGGACTCAAGTATGGCAAGGCCAACCATGAGTATTTCACCTTCTCTTTCCTTTGTCATCTGTTCCCTTTGTTTTTTAACTTATTGTATCGAAACTCTACTACACATAAAGTACAGCCTAAATAGAGTAAGATAATAAGTATAAATCATCAAGGCAGGGTATATGTATCAGAAAAATTCTAAAAAAACGGTTCTCATTCTCTTTTTTCTACTCTCTAGTACCTCTCTTTTTGCCGGAGAGAGTATGTTTGTACAAAGTACGATGCATATGATGTTGGGTGCATTTGTCGCGGGGATCTTACTGACCTTCACACCCTGCGTTTTACCCATGGTACCGATAGTCTCCAGTGTTATTGCAGGTCAGGGGGAAAATATTACCAAGACAAAAGCGGTGATACTCTCTGTCTCTTATGTTCTGGGTACGGCAGTGACCTACGCGCTTATGGGTGCACTGGCAGGAGCAACAGGTGAACAGTTACAGTCCTATTTTCAAAATATCTGGGCTATCAGTGCGATGAGTATGGTCTTTGTTGTTATGTCATTGTCCATGTTCGGACTTTTTACGATAGAGCTTCCCTCCTTCATACAGTCTAAACTAAATGCAGAGTCACAAGGTCTCAAAGGTGGAAAATTGGGTATGGTCTTCCTGCTTGGAATGATCTCAGCACTGATCCTGGGTGCCTGTGTCTCACCTATACTGATCTCGTTCTTATCTGTAGCGATCTCTTCAAGTGATCCTGTACTGGGTGCCATGACGATGTTCTTTTTGGCTTTAGGTATGGGAGTACCGCTCATTTTATTGGGTGTGGGTGCCGGATATATACTGCCTAAAGCCGGTGCATGGATGGAGAAGGTGAAATATGTCTTCGGGGCACTGCTTCTTGGTGTAGCTATAGAGATATTTTCTACGCTTGAACTTGTGAATACCCTTTTACTCTGGGGTATCTATGCTGTGGGTGTCAGTATCTATCTTGGTGCGACACAGGCACTTGACAGTGAGAGCAGCGGATGGAAAAAACTTCAAAAAGCATTGGCTACGGTGCTACTTATATGGGGTATTATACTTATGGTAGGTGCAGGGTATGGAGAACAAGATATCTATCATCCTCTTCCTAAAACCTCTGTAACGTATCTGCAGGATGGGAAGGTCAAACTCTCCGGTGCCTTGCCTTTTGAGGAGATCGCCAATATTACAGCCTATGATATAAAACGACGACAGGCGATGGATGAAAACAAAACGATGGTCGTCTTTTTCCATACCGATACATGTCCGGTCTGTAAACACTTAAGGGACACGACTTTTAAAGACCAAAGAGTACAAGAAAAACTTCAAAAAGACTATGTGGCCGTGAGTGTCAACATGAGTGACAAAACAGATATAAAGATAGAAGAGATCAAACAAATGTTCCAAGTTTTTGGACCTCCAGGTTTTGTCTTCATCGGTCCTAATGGTAAAGAGATAAAAGATGCAAAGTTTTACGGGTATCAAGAACCTGAAGAATTTTATGATACATTAGATCTTATAGCAGAGTAAAAAAGGTTTCAAACGCATCAAATGTACACCTCTCTTTGTAAATGTTTTGGAAAGAGAGGTATTGTTGCCAAGTGACTGTGCATTTTAGTTATAATTTTTCAAATAAGAACAAAGGACAGATCATGATGGAAGAATCATTAAATGTTTTGGGTGAACCCTTAGAGCCGTGCAGTTTGAAGCCTCTCACTGGCTTTCATAGAGATGGCTACTGTAATACGGGTGATCATAATCCTGCGGTGCATGCGGTGTGCATCTATGCGACAGAGGAATTTTTAGAATACTCCAAAAAAGTGGGAAATGATCTCTCTACACCCATACCGGAGTATAATTTTGCAGGGGTGAAACCCGGACAAAGCTGGTGTCTAGGAGGTCATAGTTTTGTGAAAGCACACCTGGATGGTATGGCACCACAGATCTTTATCCATGCAACACATAAAAAAATGCTTGAATTGATCGATCTGGAAACATTGAAACAATATGCTATAGATCTATAGTCGTCTAACACATACACATTTTATGATAATAGATTTGGGAGAGTGATACTTATCTCGTACGCCTGCCTCCTGAAGAGAAGAATGACTTTCTGTTTAAAACAAGAGACATAAGCGCACGATCTTAAAAGTGACAGTTACATAGTGCATACACAGAGAAGGAAGACTAAAGAGTAGTCCCCTTAAAGGAAGTTTACTAGAAATGATTTCGTAGCTCTCTGTGTGCAAAACGTGATAAGTACGTTGGTCTATGCGTGTCACCTGGATTTCCAGATTTTCACTTAGTCGTCGCATCTCTGCGATGCCTCCGTAACTCTTACCAAGTCTGAGACATGAAGACCCATTACCTATCTCCTAAACTCTAGGATTATTGTCACTGTCACATAGTAACAAATTTGTGTGTAATGAGTGTGTAGTTGAATAGCTTAATCGATAAATAAATCCTGTTCATCTTTTTTAGGCATCCGACAATGCTCCATCTTTCCAAATATACTATAACGGTGTTTAGCTATAAGGTCATAGATATAGTCTCTTATTACTTTTGGAATGAGATAAAAGATATTTGTCAAGATCCATATGCCACCCAAACTTCTTAGTATTCTTAAGATAGCAGTGGACTTATAATAGAGTGCTCCATCTTCATACAAGATTATGCTTTGTAAATCTTGTTCTACATTCAGCGTTTTCATAAATGCACCCTGTAAAGAGGTGTATTTTAAAGTTTTATTTTTGTCTAGTTTCATGAGGATATCTATGCACTTGTTACAAAAAAAACACACTCCATCGAAGACAACAACCCTCTTCTTTTTTTGAACTTTGAACCAGCTGGGATTATAAGAAGGATAGGTGAGTCCCATTTTTATCTTTAAATAGCAAAAGGTGCAGTTTGGTAGTGTGCTTCTGAAGTACAATCTGTCACACAAGTAAGTTCATAGACCCATTGGTGTAGGTCAAGCATATCTTCATAGATCTTGAAATTCCTCTCTATGATCGCTTCGGAGTGAAATATCTCATCAGGAGGGAAGGTTGTATAGGCATACATTGCACCATAGAGGTAGAGATAGGCATAGGTATCCTCTTTGTCTAGACCTACAGGATAACGTTTGAATTGGGGTTCGGGTACCGTATAGCCTTTTCTCTTGAGCTCTTCTAGGATGTGATGCAAACTTTCTCTCTTTGCATCGTTTTTGATGTACTCTCTGTATTTTGCAAGTAAGGGCGGCTTGAAATTCCGTATGCCTGTAGCGACAAAGACCTCAAAAGGGTCATAATGCATATAAAAAGAACTGCTTTGCATACGGTGCGTGGTACCCTGCCAAAATATGATACCTATACGTTCTTTGATCGGGTCAAGTCTATGAAACCTGGCATCACGATAGATACGAAAGAGAGACTTGTTTATTTTGGGTATGGCATGTATATGAGGTACCAGTATCTGCAGATGTTCACCCATCTCTTCCACATAGGCTTTGTTGGGTGCAACGATGTACTTCTCATACTCCTCTTTATGGTCATCCAGCCACTCTTTGGAGTTATTGATGATGATGTTATCGAGGAAGGTAAGCGCTTCTCTTGGAAAACCTGTAAACTGCATTTAGATTCCTTTTACTTTCTGCCAGATAAGACCAAGTATTTCATGAAATACGATACGGGACTTTTCAAGTGCACCAGAAGAAAAGAATTTTGTATAGTCTAAATGTTGTGTGCTTGCTAGATGGTTCGTTGGTGCTGGTATGGGATTGAGTCCTTTATTCTTAAAGAACTTTAGAGCTCTTGTCATATGAGAGGCTGAGGTCACTAAGATAAATGGCCTCTCTCCCAGTAATGTTTTTGCAGCTATGGCTTCCTCTTCTGTATCTCTTGGTTCAGGACGAAGTATGATTTTCTCTTGTTTGACACCTAAAGCCAGGGCCAATTTTTTTTGCATGACAGCATGGGTGGTGGGATCAAACAATCCACTGTATCCTGAAACAATGATACTTGCTTCTTCGTCTAGTTGATGGTAGAGGCGTATACCTTCATTGAGTCTTACAACAGAGGCTTCAAGGATCTGAGAGGTAATGGGCAAATTCATATCCGTATGATGCCCCCCGCCTAGCACATAGATATATTTGATATTTTCAGGTGCCTTATGAAGTGTCGGAGTGTTTGACTCAAGACTATATAGCAGTGTGTTGGAAATAGGTGGATAGGAGAAGAAAAATAGCCATAAGATGCTCAATGTAAGCATGAACTTTGCTGGTTTGGTTTTGTCTCTGTAGAGTAAGACCAAAGCCAAAACGATGAAAAATACCCCAAGAGGAAGGGGCATTAAGAACATAGAGATAAACTTTTTGAGTAAAAAATCCATTATCTACTCTACGATCCTTGTCTCATCCTCTCCAAGTTCCATGACTTTCCAAGGTAACCCTTGTTTGTTCATCTCTTCCATAAATGGATCTGGGTCAAGCTGTTCCAGGTTAAAGACACCTTTGCCTTCCCATTTGCCTTCGAGCATCAGTTTTGCTCCGATCATAGCAGGTACACCCGTTGTATAGCTTACTCCCTGGCTCATTACTTCTGCATAACACTCTTCGTGATCACTGACTTGGTAAATGTAGATACTTCTCTCTTTACCGTCTTTGAGTCCTTTGGCAAAGATACCGATATTCGTTTTTCCTTTGGTACGCGGTCCCAGACTTGCAGGGTCAGGAAGCAGGGTAGAGAGGAATTCCATAGGAACGATCTTCATCCCTTTGTGTTCGACCTCCTTGATCCCCAGCATACCCACATTTTCCAGACACTTCATATGTGTCAGGTAACTTTGTCCGAACGTCATGAAAAATCTGATACGTTTCAGCCCTTTGATATGTTTGACCAATGACTCCATCTCTTCATGGTAGAGCAGGTAACTATCTTTTGGTCCTACTTCCGGGTAATCCCACACCTGCATGATCTCCATCGGTTCTGTCTCTATCCACTCGCCGTTTTCCCAATATCGTCCTTTCGCGGAGACTTCACGAAGATTGATCTCAGGGTTGAAGTTGGTAGCAAAAGGATACCCATGATCTCCTGCATTACAGTCAAGAATGTCTATGGTATGGATCTCATCGAAATAGTGTTTCTGTGCATAGGCACAAAATACATTGGTGGCTCCAGGGTCAAAGCCGGATCCAAGAAGTCCCATGATGTTTGCTTTTCTAAACTCTTCATCTCTAGCCCACTGCTCTTTGTACTCGAATTTTGCTGTATCAGGGTGTTCGTAGTTCGCTGTATCGAGGTAATCTACCTGCATCTCTTCACAGGCATCCATAATGGTAAGGTCCTGGTAGGGAAGCGCTACATTTATGACAATACTTGCACCCGTAGCAGCAATGAGTTCTTTCAGTTCAGGTATGGAATCTGCATCGACCGCCCGTGTCTGTATCTCTACGCCTGTTTTTTCTTTGACATTTGCAGCGATGGCATCACACTTGCTGAGCGTACGGCTTGCCAACGTGATATTGCCAAAGGTATCAGCATTCATCGCACACTTGAAAGCAACAACATTTCCGACACCACCGGCACCGATGATAAGGGTATTTTTAGACATAAGAACTCCTAGTAAAGTTATTTGGTTATTTTATCACAAATAGTAGTGATTTATGACATAGCTAAGTCCAAATAAGAGTGGCATAAACAAAAGTGTACTCAGCAGTATAAGTGAAGTGACATCTTTCGGTCGGCAGTTATAGAGGGAAGCCAGATTGATGTTGGCAACGGCCAGAGGTACCATCATCTCCATAAAGATCACACCTTGTACAAAAAGTGCCAAGTCTGTCAAAGAGAGAATGAAGGCAGTAGCCAACGGGACAATGATGAATTTTTGGCTGATCGTTCCTATAAAGAGCTTTGGATGCAGCTCTTTGATGCATATGCCCTGGAGGAATGTCCCCAGCAGAAAAAGTTGCAGGACGATACCGGCATAGGCTCCCATTTTGAAAAATTCAATGATCTCAGTGCTTAGAGGCAGCTCATAGATATTGATGAGTATCGCCACAATAGAAGCCGGGATAATAGGGATTCTGATAATGTTAATGAGTGACTCTTTGATACTGAATGAACCACGCGAGTAGATGTAGACACCGATAATGTACACGACAAATACATTGGCGATATTGATAAGGGTCGTATAGATAACAGAGGCTTCTCCAAAGAGGGCGATCCCTAGTGGGATACCGATGTTCCCTGTGTTTCCTACAAATCCTGCGATGGAAAAGATGGCTCTCTCTTTGGGATCGGTGAAAAGAGCTTTTCCTAACAGGATGGTCGGAAAGAGAAGAAGTAGAATAATAGCAAGATAGATCAGTGGGACATAAAGGTGTTCACTGTGCAGCCTGGCTGTACTAAAACCCCAGATGGTGACAAAGGGTTGTAAAAAGTAGACAGACATCACTGTCAGCGTTTTTGGATTCATCTCTTCTTTGAAGATGCGTTTAGCCATATAGCCTAAAAGTATAAAAACATAGACAAAGAGTATGCTCATTAGTGTTTCAATCATGAGAAGGATTATAACTTATTTTGGGTATGATTCTTTAATAACATATTTAGGATTTTTTATGGATTTTTCTTCTTTAGAGACTTGGGGTTATTTGGCTATTGCATTTTTTGCATTTGGCGGTTCACTCTTTATCGTTGCAGCAGCAGGTGTATTTTCATTTATGGGTAATATGGACTTAAGTATTGCATTGGCTGTGGCAACAGTATCAAACTTTTTAGGAGATATCTTTTTATTTTATCTGGGAAAATACCAGAAAAAAGAGATACAGCCTTATTTTGCAAAACATAAACGTAAAATAGCCCTTGCAACGCTCATCATGCGTAAGTATGGAGTATGGGCCATTTTCATACAGAAGTTTCTTTATGGGATCAAAACCCTTGTACCGCTCTCTATGGCACTTGCCAAATATGACTTTAAAAAGTTCGCTTTCTATAACGTTTTTGCCTCTATTGTCTTTGTATTGACGATAGGATTGAGTGCGTATTATTCAAGTGAGGCTATCATTGCAGTGTTTGAGTATATTAAAATAAATCCATGGATCGCACCGGTGATCTTGTTTAGTATTATAGGTGCTGTATGGTTTGCTATGGAAAATATGACCAAGAAGAAAAAGTAGTTTAAAGTGAATGTAGACCAAGATGTTTTCTTGGTCTACAGCATAAAAAGGGACTTACTTTTTACTCTGTACAAACTTTTCGATACGTCTGATACCCTCACGGATCGTTGTGATATCAGTAGCAAATGAGAATCTGAAGTAACCTTCAGCTCCGAAACCTATACCTGGAACGACAGCAACACCTGTTGACTGAAGCAGTTCTTTACAGAACTCTATAGAGTCATTCGAGATATCTTTGATATTGACGAAGAGGTAAAATGCACCTTGTGGTTTAAGTACGGAAAGACCGTTGATCTCATTAAAGAGTTTCACTGCCTCTTCTGCTCTTCCTTCAAACGCTCTTCTCATCTGTTCTATTTCGGCATCGACTTCACCAAGCAGTGCAGGGATAGCTGCTTTTTGTGTAATAGAGTTGATGTTTGATGTACTTTGGCTTTGAAGTTTGTTCATGGCAGCTATGAGTTCTTTGTTAGGTGTTGCCAAGTATCCAAAACGCCATCCTGTCATCGCTACAGATTTACTGAGACCATTCACGGTGACAGTTCTTTGGAACATATCTTCACTGATACTTGCTGCAGCTACAAAGTCAATATCATAGACAAGCTTCTCATACATTTCATCACTGACTACCATGATATCCGTACCTTCAAGTACTGCGGCCAGTGATTCAAGTTCTTCTTTAGAATAGACTGAACCTGTAGGGTTGGATGGAGAAGTCAATATGACCATTTTTGTTTTAGGTGTAATAGCAGCACTGAGCTGATCAGCAGTCATTTTGAATCCACTGATCTCATTAGTTTCTACAATGACAGGTACAGCACTTGCATATTTAACCAACTCAGGATACGTGACCCAATATGGCGAAGGAATGATCACTTCATCACCCTCATTCAGTACTGCTTGAAAAAGATTAAAAAGCGACTGTTTCGCCCCATTACTCACGATGATGTCTGAAGGTGCGTAGTCAAGGTTATTGTCTCTTTTTAGTTTGGATGCTACAGCTTCCAAAAGCTCGGGTATACCCGGTACAGCAGTATATTGTGTAAACCCATCATTGATCGCTTTGATAGCCTCATCTTTGATACGTTGAGGTGTCCCGAAATCCGGTTCACCAGCAGAGAAAGAAAGAATATCTTTTCCTTGCGCTTTTAAATCACGAGCAAGTGAAGAGATAGCAATAGTCAGTGAAGGAGACAGTGTTTGTATACGGTCTGAAAGCATATTAAAACCTTTGATTATAAATTGGATAATTGTAGCAAAAAATGCGTTAAAAAAAGCCGTTGAACTTTCTAATCCATAGAATGGATAAAGTTGTCATAAAGTGCATCGAGCTCATGGTCTTTTTCTTTAATATGTGCATTGTCACCGGTTTCAATTGCGGTTTCAAGTACTGCAAGACGTTTGAGAAGATATTGAAATATCTCTTTGTTGACATCGGGGATCTTATCGTGGCTGAGCGGGGTTTTATCGAATCCGCGTTTAAGTACACGTGCGGGGATACCAACTGCAGTTGAATCGGCCGGTACATTTTTCACCACAACTGAGTTGGCACCGACTTTGGAGTTGGCCCCAATGGTAATATTCCCCAGCACTTTAGCGCCTGCACCGATGACTGCACCATTTTCTACCGTCGGGTGCCTTTTGCCTTTGGTAAGACTGACCCCACCAAGCGTGACCTGTTGATAGATGATCACATCATCCCCGATGATCGCTGTTTCTCCTATAACCACTCCAACACCATGGTCAATGAAAACCCTGCGGCCGATGGTTGCAGCGGGATGTATATCGATCACTGTGAGAAACTGTCCAATAGCAGAGATAAGTCGTGGAAGGAATCGTAGTCCTTTTTTGTAAAGCGAGTGGGCGATACGATGAAACAAAAGTGCCCATAACCCAGGATAGTTAAAAAAGAGTTCAAAGGTTGAGTGCAGGGCAGGGTCATTCCTTTTTACATTAAGAAAATCTTCTTTGATAAGACTAAATGGGTTCAATTTCAACGCTCCTCGTCAATGGCTTGTATGGTCTTAAGATAGCTGTTTTCACTTAAATAAAGGTAAAGTTTTCCTAAAAGTTCACGTTTCTCTTCACTATTAAGATGTACAGACTCTTCGATATTGTATTTGAGTGTTTTATCCATGAGATAGGTATCATAATCCAGATCATCTAAAATATCCATAATGTTTTGTGCTTCGATCAGATTATCTATCGTATAATTCCCTTCTGAATTAAAGTTAATCACCGCTTCAGTAGGGTGGGTAAAGAGGTTGTGTTTCATCCCCAAGACCTCTTGGTAGGCCCCTGTTAGGAAAAAGGCTAAAAAGTACTCTTCTGTGTCCACATCGATATCATGTAGATACAATGGTAGATCACGGTTAAAGCCTATCTCACCATCGCTATCACAAGTGATATCCCAAATGCTTGCAGGGTTGGTCGGTTTGGTATCCAAACGGTCTAGAGGCATGATAGGAAAGTGTTGTTCCAATCCCCAAAAGTCAGGCAGTGACTGGAAAGCTGAGAAGTTGACAAGGTACTTTTCCTGTATACGGTCTTGCAGTTTTTTAAGTTCATCACTGTCTTCATTTTTGAGCAAGGCGATAGATTTCTTGATGATAAGGTTTACAAGGATCTCTGTATTTGAACGGTCCTCAAGGTCAATGTAACCTAGATCAAAGAGTGTGAGAAGGCTCTCCATATGATCCAGTGCGTCATGCAGGTACTCTCTTGCACGTGCACGGCTTAAAGAGTTGTAAAGGTCATAGAGTTCTTGTATAAGCGGAGGATTGACCTCTTTTAGACGCAGTCCTTTCTCTGTATACTCTTGAGAGAAGAGTTCAAGTACAGGTGCGACCAGAACAGAGTGCGAAGCGGCAATATAACGTCCTGACTCGGTAAAAATATCCGGTTCTTCTACACCTTTTCTTTTAGAGATATCCTGCATAAGGAAAACCACATCATTGGCAAATTCTCGTAGAGAATAGTTTCTTTCCTGTTTATCTTCGTGTTGACTGTATTCAACAGCAAGACCTCCACCAAGATTGATCGCACCAAGTGCATCTGCCCCACGTTTTTTGAGATCTGCATAAATGTTTCCGGCTTCTCTCAATGCTTTTTTAAGTGGAGCAATGTCTCCCATCTGTGAACCTATATGAAAATGGATCATCCAGAGATAGTCTAAAAGCGCATGCTCTTTCAGCATTTCATAGGCTTCAAGAAGCTCTGTAGAGGTAAGACCGAATTTGGAACCGTATCCTCCGCTTTTTGCCCAGATACCTATACCTGAACTGTGGAGACGTATACGTACACCAATCTTAGGTGAGATAGGTGTTTCTGCATCCTCATTAAACTCTTTATTGACCTGTATGATCGTTTCCAACTCAGTCAAACCTTCTATGGTAACGGTAATATTGTGTCCCATCTTTGCAGCAATGAAACAAAGTGATATCATCTCTTTGTCTTTAAAGCCATTGACTGTAATAGGTGCACCCAGAGGGGTTTTGGTCATCGCAATGATAATTTCAGCCTTACTTCCCGCTTCGAGGCCATAGTTGTAATTTTTGGAAACATCCATCAGTGCATGCACAAAATTCGGGAATTGATTGACCTTGAGAGGAAAAACAGCTTGAAAGTTTCCTTTATATTTAAATTCCTGTTTGGCTTTTTCAAACGTCTTAAAGAGTGTAGATATCTGTTTCTCCAGAAGATGAGGGAAACGAAGTAGAAGTGGTCCTTTATAGCCTTTTTCACGTATCTCTTGGGTAATGGAGAGCAGTGATGGCTTAGAGGCATGATTGATATTGATAGTATCACCCTGAATGATAAAGTTTTCATCACCCCAAATGTCTAAACCAAAATTTTTCATAGTAGTGCCTTGTGTTTTATTATGATAATTATAGCCAAACTTAATCTAATCTTACCTATAATATTTCTTATGATGAAACAGTTCTTAACGTATGAAGAAGACCAGGATCACCTTAGGCTTATCTCTACCGGAGAATGGATGCTTGGTACTGTACTTCATATAGAAAAAGAACTACTTCAAATTCCTTATGATAAAAGGATCGTTTGGGATGTCTCAGGTATCAGTGATTTTGACAGTGCTGGTGTCTTGCTTTTTATAGACTATTATGAACGATTTCAAAAAGAGACAGAGGTTGAGATCGTAGGGTATACAGAGAATCAAAAAGATATGTATACGCTGCTTCATAAACATATCCCGCAGATCGAACCTCCCAGAAAAAAAGGTATGCTCGAAAACTTGGGTAGGAGAACCTATGAAATATTGGATGAAATAAAGAGTTTCATTACCTTTTTGGGACATCTTTTCTATGCGATGTTCCATACTTTTGTAAAACCTAAAGATATACGTTTTAAAGAGACCATATACCATATTCACCAATCAGGGTTCAATGCCCTGATCATCATCGCCTTGACATCATTTTTAGTAGGGATGGTTATCTCCTATCAGGGGTCTGTTCAGTTGGCCAAGTTCGGCGCAGATATTTTCATCGTAGATACCGTTGCAATATCTATTACCAGGGAGTTGGGGCCTATGATCACTGCGATTGTCATTGCAGGGCGCAGCGGTTCTGCCTACACGGCTGAAATAGGGGCGATGAAAATTACAGAGGAGATAGCTGCGATGCGTACGATGGGGTTTGATCCTTATACTTTTTTGGTCCTTCCGCGTATCTTCGCTTTGATGGTAGCACTGCCGTTGTTGATCTTCTTTGCCGACCTTATAGGTATCTTGGGTGGTATGGTCGCTGCAAGTATGCAGCTGGATATTTCTATGGGACTCTTTACCCAAAGGCTTTATGAAGTGTTGGAAGTGAAACACTATCTACTCGGTATGATGAAGGGACCGGTCTTTGCATTCCTGATTGCTGCTGTAGGATGTTTTAGAGGATTTCAAGTCTCTTATAATACAGAGAGTGTAGGGCTTCATACGACAGCATCAGTGGTGAACTCGATCTTTTTAGTGATCGCATTTGATGCACTCTTCTCTGTGATCTTTACGGAGCTTGGACTATGAAAAGAGTTATTCAGGTAAATGATGTCGTTACACGGTTTGGAGAAAGAACAGTTCATGATGGCGTGAGCCTTCATATTGATGAAAATGAGATCTATGCGATCTTGGGTGAAAGTGGTTCAGGAAAATCCGTACTGATGAAAGAGATGATCATGCTCCTTGAACCGAGTGCAGGGGAAATAAGTGTTTTGGGTAAATCATTAAGCCGAATAGGTTTTAAAGAGGCACAGGCCTTACGAAGTGACTGGGGTGTGCTTTTCCAGTTTGGAGCACTCTACTCCTCTTTGACGGTCGCAGAAAATATAGAAGTACAGCTTAAGGAGTATACGGATGTCTCAAAAGAGATGAGAGATAAACTGGTACGATCCAAGTTGGCACTTGTTGGATTAGAGCCTCATGTAGGCAGTTTATACCCTTCCGAGCTTAGTGGAGGGATGGTAAAACGTGCTGCCCTTGCAAGAGCATTGGCGATGGAACCGAAGCTCCTATTTTTAGATGAGCCTACATCAGGACTGGATCCCATAGGTGCACGCAATTTTGATGCATTGATCGTGGAACTGCGTGATCTTCTGGGTATCACTGTTGTCATGATCACCCATGACCTTGAGAGTATTTTCAGTATTGTAGACAGGATGGCCGTTTTGGCAGATAAAAAGGTTGTTGCACAGGGCTCATTGGAAAATGTGTTACAATCACAACATCCCTTTGTAGAAGAATTCTTTAAGAATGAGTACACTAAAGAGAGATTCAAGGATAAGGTTAAAGATGTATAGCAGAGTCAATTATACCATTGTAGGTATCTTCGTATTACTTTTTGGCGCAGGTATGGTATGGTTTGGTTTTTGGCTTGCCAAATATGATCTTCAAGAAGAATTTGATATCTATAAACTTGAAATATATGAGTCTGTTGCAGGTCTTTCTGTAGACTCCAATGTAAAATTACGTGGTGTAGATGTCGGGAGTGTCAGCAATATACGAATTAATCCTCAAGATATCGAAAAAGTTGAAATATTCGTCAAAATAAAAAAAGGCATACCCATCAAAGAGGATATGGTAGCGCATACTGCCATGTTTGGTGTGACGGGACTTTTGTCAATAGAGATCGAAGGTGGTACAAATGCAGCTAAAACCTTGGTTCCTACGGATGACTATATACCGCTGATTAAAACAAGACCTTCATTCCTTACACAGTTAGCAGGTGACATCGGTGGCGCCAGCGGAAAAATTGAAGCGCTTTTAATGCAGAGTCAAAAACTGCTTTCAGATGATAACATTGAAACGTTGGGAAAGATTTTTGATAACATAGAACAAATGACAGCCAAAGGTGAAAAACTGGAAGATAAAGTCATAGTGACACTGGATGAATTTAGAGAATCTCTGGCAAGTATGAATAGGGATTTTAAATTGATACAACAAGATTTTGCAGAAATTAAGCAAGTTTCTATACCTACCATCGATAGATTGATGGAAACAAGTAAGAATTTTAATCGTGTAACACTCAAAGTGGAGAATACCATAGAAAGAGGGGATTATAATCTCAAACAGATCTTTGAACCTATGCTCATAGAGATACGCATACTGACCAATCAGCTCAATACAGTATCAAGACAACTCGAACAAAATCCTAGTGATTTGCTTTTTAAATCCAGAACTTTAAGAAAGGGACCGGGGGAATGAGAAAAAGTAGACTTACCCATATAGTGAGTATGATGATAGTAGCAGGGTTCATAGGATGTAGCAAAGCACCTGTACTTAACGTCTATAGTCTAAATGCACCTCAGATACTTATAGAGCGTGCTAATGCCTATAAAGACAAAAGTATCAAAGTGACATTTCCACAAAGTATCAAAGAACCGATGTCTGAAAAAATGCGCTTTTCCTATACAATGAATGATAGAGGAACCTACCAAAATTCCCAATGGTCTAATAACATGAGCAGGCTTTTGCAAGGTACGTTCATAGAAGTGTTAGATAGCAGTAGACTCTTTAAAGTCGTACTTTCAGATATGTCAACCCTTGAAGAGAACTATAGACTAGAAAGTACTATTTTTGATTTTGAACACCAGGTACGGGGCAGAGACTCTTATGCTGTGGTTTCCATACAGTTCACCCTTATTGATGAAGATAGGGGTAGACTGGTAAAAAGTAAAAGATTTTCTTACCAGGAACCTACTCTAACCACAGATGCCAAAGGCTATGCGATTGCAACCAATAGAATCATTGCCAAACTCAGTCAAGATCTCTTGAGGTGGCTTAAATAATATTGATATGCCTGATTTATTTTATTTAGTGCAAAAGTGAAAAATCTTAGAATTATCAGGAAATTTGATCAAAAATTACTTTTTATCCAGTAAAAATTGTTTTTTTAAGTAAATACCTATTAACATTTATAATATTAATTATTTGATAGTATTCATAAAAAGGAAAAACAGATGAAAAAATCGTTGGTAATAGCTGCACTTTCAGCACACTTGACAACACAACTTTTTGCCGGAGGAGATATAGCTCCTGTAACGGTAAATGAACCAGTTTTAGAAGAAGTAGCACATGGACATCATGAAGAGTCAAAGTTTTATGTTGTAGTTGCCGGTATGATGTTGCTGGGTGATGAGATCCAACATGGTGAAGCACTCCTTGATGGTGATAATGACTATGGTTATGGCTTTGGTATCGATATAGGGTACAGACTGGGTAATGGGTTTGCACTTGAGTATGACTATACCTATGGTAAGAATACTGTGTATGAGATCACAGCGCATGATGAAGTAAAAGCTACATCAACATACCACACATCAGCATTAGACATCGTGTATACGTATGAAGCGACACATAAACTGGGTATTTTCGGTAAAGTAGGATATGAGTTCGAGTGGGAAGAGATCTCAGAACTTAATATCGATGAGAGAGAAGATGATTTTGTATTTGGTGCAGGTATTGAATATGCACTCAATAAAAAGTATAAACTGCTCGCTGAGTATGAACATTCACTAATAGAAGGACCACATGGAGATGCTATCCTTGCAGGTGTGATGTATAACTTCTAAGAAGTAAAAATTGATACGAAACCTAGAGGTTTCGTATCATCATTTAGAGTTCATTGATAGCAATGACTCGCTCTTCTTTAGTTTCAAGATCTTTTATCCATAGAGTTCCATTTTTCAGTTCATCTTCCCCGATGAGAACAGCATATTGGGCATTGGATCGGTCTACACCTTTCATATGGCTTTTAAAACCTTTGGAGCTGTACTCAACTGTTACTTTATCCGTAAGACGTTTTTTTGTTGCAAGTTTGAGCAGTGATGGGATAGCCTCTGGAGTCATCGCACCCATATAGTAACCCTCAGCCTCTTTTTCAGGCATTTTCACAAGTTCCATAATACGCTCGATCCCTAGAGCAAATCCTACGGCAGGAGTCGGTTTCCCATCTAGGAACTCAACAAGCCTGTCATAACGTCCACCACCTGCGATAGCACTTTGTGCACCGATCTCGCTGCTTACAAATTCAAAGGCTGTTTTTGAGTAGTAGTCCAAACCTCTTACAAGGTTGTCATTCACGGTGTATTTAATACCTTCTTGATCCAGTAGCTCTTTGAGCTTTTTAAAGTCCGGGTCACACTCTTCACAAAGATAGTTTTTAAGTTTAGGAGACTCTACAAGCAATGTTTGACATGTATCATTTTTACAGTCAAGAACACGGATAGGGTTGGTTCCTATTCTTCTGTTACAATCTTCACAAAGTTCCTCTTTGATTTCCGTTAACGAGCTAACCAGTGTCTCTTTATACTTTGGCATACATATTTTACAACCAAGTGAATTGATCTGTAGTTCATAGCCGATACCCAATGCATTAAAGATCTGTGCAATCATGGTGATGATAGTAAAATCTTCATAGACAGATCCTTCCCCAAAGCTCTCACATCCAAACTGATGAAATTCTCTTAGACGGCCTTTTTGCGGTTTTTCATAACGGAACATCGGTCCATAGTAGTAGAACTTTTGTTTGACCGGTTGGCGGTCAAGCTTTGCAGAGATAAAGGCCCGAACCACACCTGCTGTACCTTCAGGACGCATACAGACATCATTTTCACCTTTATCGATGAATTGGTACATCTCTTTCCCTACGATATCAGAGCTTTCTCCTACCGAACGCTTAAAGAGTGCGGTCTCTTCAAGAATAGGTGTCTCAATATATCCATAACCGTAACGCTTTGCGATAGTTGAAGCAGTGTTGATGATATGTTCAAAACGTTCGCTCTCTTCAAAAGTGAGGTCTTTCATTCCACGTAGCGGGTTGATCATAGTGTATTCCTTAAATAGTCTGTTATATGTGTGTGTATGGTCTCTATATCTTCTGTCGCATCTACAAAAAGATGAGGGATACCAAGTTTGAGTATACTCTCTTTCATATGCTCTTGTACCTTTAAAAGATACTCCAAGCCTCTAAGCTCAATGCCATCCAGACATTTCACAGAAGTCCGTTCTTCCAGTGTTTTCATATCGGTCAAAAACAAGATGACCTTGTCCGGGAAATGCCCCTCTAGTGCAAATCGGTTCAGACTCACAAGCTCATCAAAATCAAAGTCACCGTTTGCCAATGCATACCCTATACCAGAGAGAAATCCTCTGTCAGAGATGATGACCTTATCTTGATTTGGGGAGATCACTTCCTGATAGTGTTCCGCTCTGTCTGCCAAGAAGAGCAGGAGTTCAGCACGTTTGGAAGCTAATGAATCAGAAAGGAGGATCTCTCTGGCCTTTTGACCGAATGCCGTGCCTCCGGGTTCATGTGTGACGATGATCTCAGGATGTTTTTGTGAGATCAGTTCGATCTGCGTACTTTTCCCACAGGTGTCTATACCTTCAAAAAGTACATACATTAAAGGACACACTTTATGAGTTTAAATGCTTCAGCAGGCACAAGATGTCCTATCTTCCCATCGAAGTTTAAAATAGAACGAACCACGGATGAACTGACAAAAGCATGTTCCAGGCTCGGCATAAGATAAACGGTCTCTAACTCTTTTTTCAAAGAAGCATTCGCATACCCCATCTGAAGTTCATACTCGAAGTCACTGACTGCCCTCAGTCCTCTTACAATGATATTTGCTTCTAATTCATCTGAAAGATCCACAAGCAAACCTCGAAATCCTATGACTTTTACTGTAGGAAAGTCTTTTGTTGCAGCTTTTACCATATTGATGCGTTGTTCAAGTGTGAACATCGGTTTTTTGGCCTCTGAGTCTGCTACGGCGACGATGATCTCATCAAACATATGAGATGCCCGACTGATAATGTCTATATGCCCATTGGTTATAGGATCAAACGTTCCGGGGTATATTGCACGTCTATTTTCACTCATGTTCACTCCATCTTTCATATAGATTATTGTCAATACCTAATACATCATACCATTTTCCAATGATAAATTTCTCCATATCTTCCAAAGAAGAGGATTCAGAGTAGTATCCCATCACAGGAGGTGCGATGATGACTCCCAGTGTGGCCAGTTTTTGCATATTCTCCAATGCTATGGCAGAAAACGGAAGTTCTCTGGGGGCAAGCAGTAACTTCTTCTGCTCTTTGATCGCTACAGCTGCGACACGTGTGGCAAGGTTGTCACTGATCCCGCAGGCTACCTTCGCTAAGGTATTCATACTACAAGGAATAATCGCTGTTGCATGCACTCTAAACGAACCCGAAGAGACAGACGCTGCGATATTCTCACTGGAGTGTAAGGTCACATTTTTGTTTTCAAAAGACTCTACAGTGAGGGCATTATCTGAAACGATCACATGGACATCAATGTGCTCAGGTAAAAAGTCGACAAACTTCTTACCCAATTGAACACCACTTGCACCGGTAATTGCCACAACGAGTTTCATACTATGCCTTATTTTTTATAAAAGGGATTATAGCAAAAGAAATTAAGAGTTTAGGACTTGGTTTCAAGATTGGATAGTTATGGAGCGGGCGAACGGGTTCGAACCGTCGACCCCAACCTTGGCACGGTTATGCTCTACCACTGAGAAACTCACGCATAGTGATCATGTGAGTAAAATAATTTGTGAAAGTGGAGCGGGCGAAGGGATTCGAACCCTCGACAGCCTGCTTGGAAGGCAGGACCTCTAGCCACTGAGCTACGCCCGCATATTGATCATGTGTGTAAAATAATTTGTGAAAGTGGAGCGGGCGAAGGGATTCGAACCCTCGACAGCCTGCTTGGAAGTCAGGATCTCTAGCCACTGAGCTACGCCCGCATATTGATCATGTGTGTAAAATAATTTGTGAAAGTGGAGCGGGCTAAGGGATTCGAACCCTCGTCAGCCTGCTTGGAAGGCAGGAACTCTAGCCACTGAGCTACGCCCGCATGTATTTATGTATATTTTGGTGGTACCGCAGGTCGGACACAGAATCCGATTTAAGACAAACCACGTCGAATATTACCCAAACATACTTAAACTGGGGCTTAGAGGTGGTTGGATGAACTTCCGATCTAGACATAATATAGACAGAAATGGACATTTATTGACACGTATGTGTGGGATTTACGTGGGATTGTTAAAATAAATAAAAAAGGATTTTAACATGGCTAAAAGTATTACTTCAAGGAAGTACACAGGTGTCTATTACTATAAGTTAGATAATGGTGATAAGTCTTATGCAGTAAGATATACCCACAAGGGTAAACGTTATGATAAGGTTATTGGTAGACACTCGGAGGGTATTAGAGAAGCATATTGCTTCAAGGTCAGAACTGATTTAATCAATGAAATGAAACATGGTATCGATAGGTCAGCTGATATGAGATTAAGTGAGCTGGCTGAACACTTTCATAAAACTAAACTCAATACTGAAACGTACAATGAACGGTTGTCTAGATTTGAGAAAGAGATAAAACCATTCTTTCGTAATAGGTTGGTATCCGAAATAAGAGAGAGCGACCTTATAGGCTTTCAGGAGCATCTTAAAAAGGTACGATTTGGTGCTAAGGGTAGAAGAGAAGCTAACGGTGAGAAAAGTTTGGCAAATGCCACAATCAATAAATATATAGATGAACTGAAGGCTATCATTAAATATGGTATGAAAAAGAAGCTGGTTCATTTTAAGGATGACCCGACTGAAAATATCCAAATGCTAACAGAGAGCAACAATGCCAGAGAAAGATATCTTACAAAAAAAGAGATTGATATTCTAAGAGAAGAAGTATCCTTTTACGATAGTAATTTACAGTTGTTTACTGCCTTGGCTTTGGGTACTGGTGGTCGTTTGAATTCTGTAGCATCCATCAAGAAAAAGGATATAAATATTGCAGGAAGAAGAGTACTGTTGATAGATGATAAGAAGGATGATTACTATACTGCTTTCTTAAACGATGAGATAGTAAAACTGTTAGAAGGTAAACTTGATAAATTGCGTCCTAATGATAGTATCTATACTGGCACTAAATACGGGAATAAGAGGGCAATTCAGCGTAAGATGAAAAAAATTCTTGATAAACTCTTTAATGTCGGGCTGGATGTAGATGATCGTCAAAATAGGGTAGTAATTCATACTTTAAGACATACTTTTGCGAGTCATCTTGCTATTAAGGGTACTCCTATTTATACTATCCAAAGGTTGATGAATCATAGGGATATTAAACATACAATGAGATATGCTAAACTGGCTCCAGATAGTGGTATGGTTGAAGTGATTAACCTATATGATTAATCACTCATAATTATGCTTCTAAGCCATTTTTATGTTTTAGAACACTAGAAGTGTGTTCTAACTAAATTGGAAGCGTAATACTCAGCTATGGCTGATAATGGAAAGATTATTCTCCCTGTTTTTGCTTCTTTATATCTTGGGATATCTACTCCCGCTTTAATTCTTCTATCCAAAGTCCTTTGACTTATACGAAGTTCTACGGCCATTTCTTTTTTTATGAGATAGCTTTTATTTTGATGTCTTTCTTTTAATAATTGTAATTCTGAGTTCATGAGCTGGTGGTCAACCCAGCTCATGAACATTCCTGAATTGGTTTATTTGAACATTAGGTTTTTGTCTCTTGATATACGGGCTAGGGATAACGGCTATAAACTCATACATACAAATTCCTTGTTTAAAGGTGTTGTTAATTTGAGAACATTTTTATTAAAGGTAAATATATTTTCGGCTTTAAAAGATTTGGTGTTAGCTATAATATGGTTTTTATGTAAGTCCGTTATGATTTTCTGCTTTATGAGTAATTCCCCTTTTGGTTTTGCAGTTGACTCAAAAAGCACATCATAATCTTTAAAGTTTTCACTACTGTAAGCGAAGATCCGACGAAGATTTTCCGTTAAAATACTTAAGTATATATTCTTTCCTTGTTTTTTTAAATAATATAATTTAGCTAAAGTTTGTTGTTTCATCTTTTCTCCTTAGCGAACTGTTGCAATATAGGCAGCTACGCTTGCCGCTGGGAAAATCATCTGACCTTTTTTGATTGGGATTCCTCTCGGAAAGCCGTATCCCTCTTTTATCCTAGTATCAGCTGTTGATGATTTGATGTGTATCACCTCTATTACTTCCTCTCGTGTCATTGTCATGCCATACTTATCATTTAGGCTTTTGAGAGTATCTCTGTATATTCTTTCACTTAAAGCATGAGGTTCGTTTTCGTGCTCATAATAGAAGTAGGGACTAAAGACTCCTGTAGCGGATATATTTTCAGCTTCACTAATGATGCTTCTAAGGCTTCTACCCCTGCGAGCTTCTAGAAAGTTATTTAGGTCATCATCTTCATAATCTATTCCTTCTGCTTTAATTATGTATGACAACTTTGAAAAGATATCATTGTCAGGTAACTCTTTAAACACTATATGAATGTTGAATCTATCAAGCAAGGCTGGGTCAACCTTGTCTGGATAGTTTGTCGTTGCGAGGAACGTGCATCTTTCTTGGTATTTTTCTAGTATACCGCTTGATTTGAGTTCGTCTTGAATAGCAGGAGCTAAACGGTCAATCTCTTCGATAATCACAACTAGCTGTCCATCATCTTGTGGGGTCATTTTTATCAACCATGAGTGTATCTCCCCAAGTCTCTTTTTATTATTATCCATTCGTATGATGTTACTAGGGTGCTTTGCAACTTTTTTAGCCATCAGTTCTGTGAGAGAGGTTTTACCGAGTCCATGCTGTCCACTAGCAAGCATATTGCCTCTAATGAAGCCATCATTGTATGATTTAGCGATATTTTGAACGATATCAGGTCTACTTGTTGGCAGAATCATTTCATCTAAAATTCTTGGTTGGTACTTCATGTACCATGAGCGATTGTCTTGTTTATTGGTCATCTGAAGCCTCCACAAATCCAAGTGCGTGTAACTCAGCGAGGTGGTCTTTTTTTGGAGAAAGTATAAAATCAGTTGATATCAAGATGTCATTGTGATCGTGATTGATGATGACATAGTTGAAGTCAACATACTCTTCATAACCAATCGGTGGCACTAGAGTGTCAAGCAAATTTGATTCGGTGCGATGTTTTTGATTTGGCGAAGCGACAACACTAGTTTCCTTCAATCTACCATCCTCACTATAACGTGAACAGGTGCTTACAAAAACAAAATACGGGTAGTAGAAAATAGACCGTTCGTCTTTATCTGTTGTTTGGCATAGTTGAATACCTTCGACCCATCGCATATAATTAATGATGTCTTCTTGTGTATTCAGTCCATTGAAGTAGGCTTGAACCAAAGCATCTAGTGTTGGGAGAAGGCAAAAATAACATTGATCTTTACCTGATGTTTGGAACATTGTTAAAGTGTTAATCCACCTATTGAACTGGTTGGTATCTTCTTCATTCTCCAATCCATTAAAGAATAGGTTAACTATATCAGCTTGCGTTGGTTGCTCTGGATTATAACCAGTAGGCTTAAATTTTTTATAAGTCATTGTAGACTCCTTTTATTAAAAAAGGCGTCATCCACATATATCATATAATGATTGCGATGAGGATGCGCCTATTGTCGGATCTACATTCACTCATATTTACTTATCATTATGATGGTGAAATTATATCATGCAAAAATTAACAATAGTTTAATAAGGAATCTTGATAGTTATAGACTAAAGTTTAAAATAATGTTTTGGGGATTTTTGGGGGTTTTTGGAGAGGTGGTTTTGCTGGCTGGTCCAGCACTGGTAGATATTATTTATTCTATTTTCTTAGTCTTTACTTATTTTATTTTTCTATTAAGGCTCGCGGGAGTTAAAGCGAAAAAAAATTATAGAAATATAGTAAAACCCCCTTATTTTACGAGGTTAGAGAGCCAATGACGTAAATTAAAAAAATTTTGAAAAATTATTTGAAAATTACGTCCCAGCATATTTTGCCTATAAAAACATAGGTTCTGGAGGAGGCACTAAAGAACTTCTCCCAAAAAAAGCATCGATATCTTCAATCCTAACTTTACACTTCGGGGGGATATTTTTCTTTGTAGCGTACATCTTAACTGCATTCCCATTCGCATCGATAACCTCTACCTTGATACCCACCTTAGTATAAAAATCCCAAGCTGCTAAAAGGGTAGGTCTCTTCTTATTCTTGCCCTTATACAAGCCATATACAAAGTTGGTAAACTGTCTGACGGTAAACTCCCCACCATGTTTATCCGTAAAACTATCGTACGCTTCTTTACCATTACGAATTTTGATATCATCCAAAGTAGGTTTCTCAGAATCACTCGAACCCTTCTCAAATTTTTCAACCTTAGCTTTAGGATTCATCACCAATCCATAACCAGCTCTAGCAAGATTCTGAGCCATGAAATTTATATCTCTTTGCTCTAGTTTCTCCACTTGTTCAATACGGCATCCAACCAAAGATAATATTGATAAATAATCGTTGTTATTATCGATTGCTTTATTGATATTGCTATATAGCTCCAAGTACTTGATAACTTTTCTCTCATCTAGTGTATATCCATTCGCTTCATAGAAAACCTCACCAAGCTCAATATATAATTTAATATCGCAAAACCGAGCCATGAACTGAGTATGTTCCTTTTCCTTCAGGGAATGTACCAAACGATATTTTGATGCCTTGGTTCGCGCTCTAGAAGCCGCTTGAATAACTGTATTCACTCCGCAAACTGTATTTGTACGCGCATCGATAATCATATTATCAACATGACTAGTAAAACTAAATCCCTCTCTTATCACAGAGGTAAAAACATAATTTTTATCGGGATTTCTATCTATCATATCAGCATCTATATCTCCACCAGCATAGATCAACTCTCCACCAATTCTTTCAGCCCATTGTTTACCCTTTGATTTATCGTTACAATATACGATAGTTCTCTGGTTTGCTAAATCAGCATACTCCTCGCTAGTAAAGCCCGTTGTAGCTTCAAAAACTATCTCTTTATCCTTCTTAGGAATGAACGCTCTAACCTCGATATCAGACCATTTAACAGCACCATTTTCTACAAAGTACTCAAAGTTTTCATAATAGAAAGGGTCAGCCGAAATGAATTTCACATGAGTGAAGAGTCCATCGAAGATATCAGCTATCAACTCTTCACGTAACTTAGTGTACTTATCATATTCAGACTTCAAGAGGTTAGGGGCTTCATCTATAATCAATTTATAATCGGTCATAGAACTCTCCGCGTGCAACCATGCAAACTTATCATATGTCATAACGATGGTACAATCTTTCTTATCCTCTGGGATATCTTGCATACGCTTAATAGATACGTTCTTATCACCAGTAGAGCCGATATAAACAAAGCCATTCATGGATGATAGGTTATGACCCAAGGCGCGCTTAGGTACTAAAAAGATAGTATCTGGCTTATATGAGCTGTTATAGGATTTACCTCCACCTGTAGGGGCTTCAGCGAATTCAATCAAGCCAACTTCATCTTTGTACACTTTCGGAAGGTATTGACCCTCATAATCTATCTCTTTCCTCTCAAAGCCCTTGATATCCACTAGGTTAATTAAAGTTGTATTACCACCCTGATAGTCGAATAATTTACCACCTTTCATATAGAGATATCCTGTTTCTGCTCTATGATTAGGTTCATAAGCAAAGTTCGCACTTTCACCATTTTTATATATCGTTACAAATTCACGCGCAGTCTTAATCATACCATCAGACCTACGGAGTAATCCATCTAATGGGTATTCACCATCTTTTACCAGCCTCGAAGCTGTTTCAAAAATCTCTCTTGTAGATAATTTACTTATTTCGGTATCTGTTTTACCTACAACTCGTAACAATCCTTTTTTAGATACTTTAGCTCGCTCAATGACTTCTTTTTTCTCTTCATCACTCAAAAGATCATTAACAGGAATGCACCCGTTATGATTCCACTTTGTAGGCAAGATCAAATCATTTGCTTTCCCATACTTCTGTAATCTATGGTTGATATCCGTTGAACAGATATTTATTTCAGGATCAGCATAACCAGCTGTCCAAACCAAAGCACCACCATGATATATCTTCATAGTGCTTTTATCGTAGATATTCAACTTATGAGAATCATTGAATGATACAGCATCCACATACTCATGTCTTACATGACATCCATTTAAAGAATTCCAACCTAAGAAATATGGAGCGTTATCTAAATGCCAGCTTATGATATACCCACTGTCATATTTATGATAAAGCCATAGTTCCAAATACTTCTGAAACACTTTTTTATTATGTCTTTTATTCAAGAATATGAAAATACGACCCTTGAAGAGTTCCCCTGCGGATTTAGATTCAGCATACAGGAGAGTACCAAACTCCTTTGAGAGTTCAGCCAACCCAGCACTAGCATCAGTATTGGTTGCAGCTCCTGTTATTAGTGAATGTCGGTCAAAGTCCAGAGCGATCACGCTTGCGCCTTCGTCTTTAATATCATCTTGTGTGATATACTTCTCTTTATCAGCTCCTTGTTTAAACATTTGAATTTTAGGGAGTTGTGATATATCAATATCGCTAGAGAAGAAAGTATTAAAGTCACTATTATAGAAGAAGTCGATAACCTCCGCAGAAGTTCTAAAAATTTTATGTTGTTTTATAGCCAAAGGAACAGTGCTCAATCTACCCTTATCCTTAGGATCTGTAAAAGTTACTCCGATCATTATTTTTCCTTTTTTCAAGCGACAGGAAGTACTGCGCTATAGTTTTTGCATTCTGTTCTTAGATGGAATGTTTATAGATATTGATAGGAATTGAAAAAAATAGTGTTGGGAAAAATTGGGTTTTCTTGGGTTTCAACATTGATATTTGATGGGATTTCGTACATAGATATTTAATAAGCTCGCTTGTCTTTCAATAGTAACTTCTATTTTTAATCTCAATTCTTTGATTTTGAGTGACAGGAAGGCCCGTCGACTCATTCAATTTCTATTGCATCGTTCATTAAGAAAAAATGCTTACATCCACCGACTGCTAATGAGGGTAATTAATCCTCACAGTCGCTGAACGCTTAATGGTTGATGCGTCAAACTGAAAGGTCGACGGATGTAAACATTTTGAGTTTCTGTATATTGGTTGGGGTTACTTATTGGAGTGTTTGAATATTAATTTTGATAGTTGTTAGAAGAGAGCAAAACTCTTGTTATTTCTGATTTAATGTTCTGTTTTGTTTTGAAAGTGTTTGATATAATGTTTTAATATTATTGAGGGAGTGAGATATGGTTAATGAAGAGGAGATAAGGATTCTTCAAAATTTTAGAAAAATGCTTAATGATTATTTTAATGGTAATTATGGGGATGGGCATCAGGATGAATTAAAATCTGCAATAAATAAAAAATTGCACATAACTCAGGAATTAGTTGCTAGAGCTGGATGTTTAAAGACTATGACTATGGCTCCACCGCCTATGATTGGCGGTGCAATGATTAGGAATTTTAATCCCTTTGATATGCTTTTTACTGATTTCTATGGAAGTTCAATTATTCCTGATGTAATTGGTATTATAGATCAAGCTATAGGTAAATACGAGGCTGGTCTTGTAAAGTTTGAGAATGATGAAAAGAGTAAAACTAAAAAAGATTATAAGGGAGAACCTCCTGCAAAAATTACTCTTTCGTGGTTAAGTAATCATGTTCCAGCTAGTATGTGGTGGTCTGCTATAGTATTTTTAGCAGGTAGTTTTGGCTTGGGTGTTGCGTTCTGCAAATATATTTTAAAATAAAAAAAGGTATCTATATATGACAATACATGATTCATCACCTGAGCGTCGGAACTTAACTATTTTATCAACTTCGGTTATTTTATTTTATTTGGCAGAGGGGAAAGTTATTGGTGGGCAACTGAAGATTAATATGCTAAATGTCGAGTTTGCTAAGTCAGAAATATTGTTTTCCTCTATTTTTATTTTTTTACTCTGGTTTTTATTTCGTTATTGGTTAGTTGAGAGAGATGCTGCGGCTGAGGCTTTTCGAAAGGAAGTTAGTAAAATTAATTTAGCAAATATCTATAAAAATATAGTAGATAAGAAATATAATAATAATCATGCTTTTTATCTATATAGATCGGGAGAGCCTTATTCCCTTGATCCAAATAATAATGCAAAGATAAAGGGTGCGAAGGGTGCTTTCTTTAGAGCTTATATTTATGTTTGGATGTTTTTATCCAGACCAACATTGAGTGGTTATTATATTCCTTATCTTTTAGCTTATGTAGCTCTTTTTTTGCTTGACCCTTATTATATGGTTTTTGCTATTTGGATGTCTTTTGTTTTACCTAAGTTTCTTAAGAGTTGATTTTGAAAAAATCGTGTTCGTGAATTTTCTGGAGGAGCTTGCATTTATGTAAACACTTCAAAAGATTTTTAAGAATTCTCTAAATCTTCAAAAGTTGTAATATGATTTTCATCATGTGACAAATATCTTAATAAGTATGCTTTTCAAGACACATACTGTTCTCTCAGTAAACATACAAAAACCATGTCTCATAACCTGTCTTTTTTCAGTGTATCTGAACGTTTAAGAGATGAAAATACATATATAGATACCCAAAAAAGGAAAAAACATGATTATAGGATATGCAAGAGTTTCAAGTACAGGACAGAACCTAGATAGTCAGATTGAAGCATTGAAAGAAGCTGGCTGTGAGAAAATATTCATGGAGAAAAAGAGCGGTAAGCAATTTGAGAACAGAGAAGAGTTGCAAAATGCGATAGATTTTGTAAGAAGCGGTGATACCTTCATTGTAACAAGACTAGATAGATGTTCTCGAAATGTTAAAGACTTACATCAAATTATAGATGTACTAAACCAGAAAGATGTGGCCTTTAAAGCAACACAGCAAGAAGTAGATACTTCAACTTCTACAGGTAGATTGATGATAGGGTTACTGAGTATTGTGGCTGCTTTTGAAAATGACTTAAGAGCAGAAAGGCAAGCTGATGGAATTGCTTCTGCTAAAAAGCGTGGAGTGAAATTTGGAAGATCATCAAAACTAACAGATGAAGATGTATTAAACATAATTGATTTGCAAAATAATACTGATATGACTAATCAAGATATCGCTAATCAATTTGGTATAGCACGTAGTACTTTATTGAGATATGTTGCACAATATCAAACCTAAGAACTTTTATAATCTTTTCAAGTGTGGTTAAGATAAGATTTGATTAGTCTACTTTGGATTGTTAATCATTTGACTCTTTCTTTTCAGGCTTTACAATATCTTTAGAAATTGCTCTCACTTGTTTAATTATCTCCGTAGCCTCAGCAATTGATTTATGAGTAGGATGTTTTTCTGATGCAACGATGCCTGATAAGTCATTAATATCTAAAAATAGTTCTGATAGTTTATGATATGCAGCTGACTTTGCTTCAGGGTCGTCAATCATACGGGTTATTTCACTTACACCACCACCAAGAAGACGATCTAAGTGATCATATTTCATCTCTGCAACTCTGTAAAATTTATAATTACTATAGAGGGTTTGAGATATCCAGAACAATGGAAGTGCTATTGACGCTCTTACAGCCAAACTTGCATACCATTCTAAATCTTTAAGTGTATCTATAAAAAATGAGGATACCAATAAGACAGATAATAAAATCACGCTTACAATAAACAAAATAAAATAAAGCTTAACTTTTTCTGGAGCACCGCTTAGCTGTGTTTCAATTCTTTCTTTAAATGTTCCCGTGATTTTAAGTTCATTTTTTAGATTCAAGACATCATCAATACCATTTTGAATTTTTTCATTTATTTGAGTTTGTATAGCTTTAATGTCTTTCTTCTGTTGTTCCAATAACTCGTTTGCTTTTGTATTAAATGTTGATTCTAATTGTGTGGCTAGAGATTTTAGGCTAAATCCAGATGTAAGTGCCTCAGGAAGTATCTCTATATAGAATTTTTCCATTGGCTCATAAATAGTATTACCTTCTTTAAAAAATGTAATGGCTTGAGCAATATTTTTATTGTTGATTGCAGTTTGTAGTTTTTGATTCCATGGACCAAATTCTTCTTCAAACTTTACTAGACGATTACTGAGTTCAATAAATCTTTCTATATCAACAATTTCATTGCGAAGCTGATTATAATTTGCTCTACGATAGTGAAAGGTTACTTGAATTGTTTTTAATTGTTGCTGTTGTTCAGTTTGAGTCAGTGTTGCGAAAGTTTCTTCGTCAAATATTTTTAGTTTTTTTTCTTCTAATGTTTCTTCCAATGTTTTTATCCTTTGAAGAGAGAGAGTGTATCTATATTATTAGAGAAAAAATGTTCCCTATGTTCTCCCCACCCCTTGTTTTAAGTATCAGTAGTATACAAAAAATATCTGGGTATTTCAATAAGTATGAGAAAGTTTGATTTTGTGAAAGCATTATGAGTGCTGATGTAAATCTGAGTAACTACTTGTTTAATTACTTGGAAAATGTAAACCTTATAAAATTATTCTATATAAGATGTTTTAGAAGGGTACTAGTGACAAATTACTATATTATTCATCACAAGCCTTAATATATTATATTTTAGAGTAGATTATTAGGTGTTTGCTTAAAAAAGAACAAAAAGATATCAAAGTATACAAAATAGCAAACGATCCCCCTAGAGACTTTTAAACTTGTATTTGAGCGGAGGGGGGATCGTGAGCTACGATTCGAGTGATATGTAAGATTATTGAAACTTGTATTATGACTGATTGCATGGGTATGATATGGGTTGAAATGATAAATTTCGAGATTGAAGATGGATGAACGGATGGAAGAGAATAGATGGAGTAGACGAGATAGATTGATATGATTATTTTTATACTTTTTTTAAGTTGAACTCGGCATAAATTGCCATAGGTACATTTTTTAAAAAATTATCTGCATTAGAAGTGAGTAAAAGTCTTTGTACATTATTATTCTCAATTCCTCCATATGGAGCTATACAATGAAGTTTACAAGGAAAGTTATATTCTTTTACTTCACTAAGCTCTGATGAGGCTTTGATTTGAACAGTTCTATATTCTTTTTTAATTTTAGCTATCTGTACTTTATGACCATATGTTGGTTCCTCTTTTTGGATTGCAGAATATATTTTTTTATGAACATTTCTTATGGATGATAACTTTCCTTGTTCTTTAAACCTTAATATATTTTCTGGATTTGCATTAAAAATATATTCATTATTTGTAATGCAGTCGGTAAGATCACTCCATTGGTAAATTGTTATACCACTCTCTTTATGTTGAGATGCAAGGACTTCTTTCCAACGTGTATCACTGCTTGTTAAGAATATGGATCCCGTTACTTGAGATAAAAACATTGAAGATTCAAAGTTAGGACTCATATTTAGTGTCATTATTTGTCCTTCATTCCCTTCATAAATGTCATTTTGCAATAATGCAAATGGGTCCTGTTGCTTTTTTTGATCGTAAATATCAAGAATAGCACTGACTTCTTCTTCTGTTGCGTCTGCCAAAGTTTGAGATATGAAACTTTTTTGTTGATCCTTGGATGCAGCATAAATTGTTCGTTCATAACTGTCTTTAGCAAGAAACTCTGATAACTGTGCATCTTTTGATTTTACAACTTCATCCTCTGAAAGTAATGAAGCTTTTTTCTCACTTATACTTAGTAATTCTTTTAATAAGTGACTGTCAAAAATACTAGGATCTGGAATAAAATTAATATATCCACTATCAATAAATGGAAGTAAGTTTATCAGTAAATATACATTTTTTAGTGTCTGTTCTTTAAATTGATGAGGATTCAATACCGGACTAAACTTGGGATTGACAAAGTCTGGATGCATCATAGGATTTTGAATAATAACTTCATCAAAATATAGCGTTAAACTAATTACTGTCTCATTGATAACTCTTGGATCGATAATGCCTGAATATAATACTCTTAGTGAGTTATCTGGTTTCGGTAGTAAACTTACTATATCAGTATCTAATGGCCATAGGAAGCTATATAATTCATGTATCTCTTTTACTTGTTCATTATTTAATTCTTTTCGAATATCATCCCACGTTTTACCTTTTGAAAGTCCTAAAATATCAATGATACCATTAGCAAGTATTAGATTACGTTCTCTGATACTTATTTCATCCCATGATGGTCGTTGTGATATTTTTTTATTTCTACAACATTGTTTATATTTTTTCCCACTTCCACATCCACACGGATCATTTACAGATATCTTATTTGGTACCTTTCGTTTATGAAAATCATTTGCAGGTTTAGTTCGCCCAAATGCATCTTGATAATGTGTTGTCCCATTTTCATATCCAATAAACATTTCTCCACCAAAACGTCCAAGTTCATTTTTGGGAGGGAGAAGAGGTTCTCCTAATTCTGACCAATCATTTTTTATTTTATGTTCAGGGTCTAACCATTCTTTCTTTGCTGCGGCGATGTATCTATGCGCCCTTGATTTAATAATTAGATTAATCTTTTGAACATCAATATCATCTAAAAAGCGAGAGCTGATAAAATTATCCGTACGCACCATTCCTTCACCAAAATATCTGGCATTTTTACGTCTTTTTTTAGGATCTGAACCTTTAGGGTTTTCAGCATATTCATAATTAGTCAAAATCAGACAATGATTCATGTCCAGAGGAAAGATTGTTTGTGTTCCTATTAATGCTATTTCTGGATCATCGGGATATTTGCATTTTTCATGTTCAGGTGGATAAAAGTGATTATAGACCGTAATTGGATGATCAGAAATAATAAATTTAATATTTGCATTTTCTGCAGATACAATTTCCCTTACGCCTTGTGCCCATATTGTTTTATGCATTTGTCTAATTTTTTGCATTTCTAGCATTAATTCATTTTGATGCAGTTTTGGATAGTGTTTCGCTATCCAATCCAGGCCTTTCGGGGTTCTAATTTTTTGGGCATCAATGAAGTCAAATAAGTTTTCAAAGTGCGTATGCCATTGAATAGGGTCGTTACTAACAAAACCTTTTATTGCTCTTGCCCCATTATTATCAATCTCACCAAATAACTTTCTTTCTATTTCATCATTTATAAATTTACCAAAATATGTTGTGTATAAGTCTGTTCCATAAAAGCTTGTAGAAGGATGTCTCATACTATATTCGTTCATAAATATAGTTCTAGCATTGGCAAGTATCTTTTTTTCAGGATGAAGATCTAAATAATGTAATTTATCTGATCTATTAAATAAAAATCCTCTTTGATACCATTGAGGAACATAGTGATTATCACGTGTTATAGAACTCATAGTTTTAATTTATTTTCTTTTTAATCAAATTTTTTAGTATAACGTGTAAAGATCCACCCTTGAATTGTAGAATCGTCTACTTCATAGATAACCTTAGTCCAGCTTTTATCTTTATCAACTATTTCAACGATTTTACCTTGATTTAAGTGATCAATGATCTGTGCTTTTATTGATGGTTCAGATCTGACACGTAAACCATCAACTGTGATAAATCTATGACTATCTTTATTAATTAAATTTAGGTTTTCGATTTGAGGTATTTTTTTAATTTTTCTAACTTTATCTGTGTCAATCTTGGTCGCATTCTTTTCTAAAAAAGCTTGGATATTATTTTCAGCCTTTTCTATTTCGAGATTTTTATATGCCTCAAAATAGACTGATGAATAAAAATATAATGCTGGAAGGAACATCATAATGACAGCAGTTATAAGTTTCTGAGTAGTAGGCGATAAATTTTTGTATTTTTCAACATCAATTTTAGGAATGATTTGAATAATTTGGTCGATTACAAATTTATCGAGTCTTTCTTTTTTATCATCTCCCGTGAAGAAAAGAATTTGACTTTCATTTTCTTCTATTTTTATTTCTTGTACTATTTCAAATTCTGTGATAGTACGTATCTCTTCAAATACATTTTTATATGTTAAATCCGTAAAAGTATCAAAAATGTCTTTATATGACATCGATAAATTCATAGCATCATTGAGAGCTTTGAAGTCTAATGACATAGTTTTGATTGTGTCTTGGAGCTGTTCATTTATAGACTTACTAAATTGTGTGACTTCAGCAAAAGTATTACCATATGACTTAGACAAATTCATAGCATCATTAAGGACTGTGTAGTCTAATGATATAGCTTTGATCGTGTCTTGGAGCTGTTTATTTATAGACTTATTATATTGTGTGATTTCAGTAAAAGTATTACCATATGATTTAGATAAATTCATAGCATCATTAAGAGCTTTGAAGTCCAATGATATAGCTTTGATCGTATCTCCTAATTGTATAGTTGGTGTAGTAATAGAGGACATTTTTTCTGCTAATTTCTTGAATGAATTATCCAATGTAATACCTTTAAAAATTTTTATATTGGATTATAGCAAAATCTAGTTTCTGTACATAAGAATATGTCAAATTGAAATGTTTTTATTTAAATCGACATAGTGATCAAAGATACATGCGTGGGATTTACGTGGGATTAATGAAATTGAATGTCAGGGAAATGCCAATATAATTAGGGATTTTGATGTGTGGTGGTACCGCAGGTCGGATTCGAACCGACACGCCCGAAGGCAGAAGATTTTGAGTCTACCAAGTCTACCAGTTCCATCACTGCGGCATCTGCATTATAAAACGCAGAAGGGATTTTACTCCTAGGGAGCTTAAAGAAGGGTTATACATTACAAATATTATCAGATAAAATATCTATAAATAGCCCGTTCAAGCCGTTAGATTTATATTAAGAGTGTAAAATGGAGTGTAAAGCAACGCGGGGAGATAGGTATCATGAAAAGAGTAGTGGTGATCGGTGGAGGATATGGTGGACTGAGAGCTATCGAAAAACTATCTAAATATCAAGATATAGCTATCATACTGATCGATAAAAATCCCTATCATTATCTACAAACTGAGGCGTATGGCTATATCGCAGGCCAATTTGATATGCATGACGTTGCGATCGATCTGCAGAATTGGTGTGAAGGATTTAAAGAGAGGGTAACATTCATCCATAAAGAAGCTACTTCTATTGATTTTGAGCAGAAGAAGGTACACTTGGATGGGAGAGATCTCTTTTATGATTATCTCATCATTGCTACAGGCGCAAAAACAAACTTCTTTTCATTTATTGAGGGATTAAGAGAAAACAGTTATGGTGTCAAAAATCTGGAGAGAGCACACAATTTTAGAATAAAGTTTGAAAATATTATCTACAAAAAATTGCAGCATGAAGAGGATTCTAGAGAAGGGAAACTCAATATTGCTGTTGGAGGCGCGGGACTTAGTGGCGTGGAAGTCGCTGCTGAGATGGCTTATGTGTTGGACAGTTACAGTAAAACGATCGGAGATACAGCCAAAGAGATACATATTTATCTCATAGATGCAAGTGATACCATACTCCCAGGTATGGGACAATACAGTATTGACAATACCAAAAAGAGATTGGAGGCACTGGGTGTCAAGATTCTCACAAGTACTTTTATCAACACGGTTGACGCTACATACGTACACTTTAGAAGTGGTGAAAAACTGCCCTATAGTTTCATGATCTTCACGGGTGGGATCAAAGCATCATCACTCAATGATACGATCGATAATGAGAAAAATAGTATCAATCAACTGATTACCACTCCAGAGCTTAATGTTCAAGGTCAAAAAGATGTCTTTGCCATAGGGGACTGTGTGGAGATAAAAGACGCAAAAGGTAACATTTTGCCTCCCACAGCACAGATTGCCGAAAAAAGTGCAGAGTATGTGGCAAAAACCATTAGACAACGCATAGACGGTGTGGAATCCAAGCCATTTGATGCTGATGTCTCGGGTGTTTTTATCGCATTGGGTGGAAAGTATGCAGTAGGTGAAATGTTCAAGTATATCAAAGTGAAAGGGTATGTTGCATATGTACTTAAAAAAGCGATCACACATGCATATTATCTGGGACTGCGCTTGCGTATCAATACAGGATTTAAAAATCGTAACAGATAGAGGCCATTGTACAGAAGATGACACTGTCTTCAGCGCTTAGATAAGAATAAATATGTCATTTTGACCCTTTTTTATAGGGTTTTATTTTAATTTGTTATAATATCTTCATTATTTAATATTAATTTAGGAATAAAATTGAAAATCACAATTATTATTACGGCTATACTTTTTATCTATGCTGCATTTTCTACTATCTTTCATGAAACAGCATTGGTGGGTGATATCGGGAAAACAATAGGAGATACCAATCTCTATCTATTTGGCTACCTAGCTTATATCAATTTTTTTGTTTTATTTTATCCTCTCTTTAAACTTTACAGTGATCCTCGTGTAAGAAAAAATATCGATTTTTATTTAGGATGGATACTCTTTTTCATCTCCTTGATCCTCTTTAGCGCATTGGTACTGGAAGGTCAGGACAGAGGTTTTATAGGTACACAGATCGTGGAATTCCTGTACCCGCTCATCGGTAAAGCAGGGCTCTGGCTCTTTTGGTTGATGATCATGGCCCTCTCTTTGGTATTCATTATCGATGATGAGTTCGATTTCTCCCGATTTAAAATGAAAAGATCTGAGGTTTCATTCTCTTTTGCATGGATAGGAAGTATGTTCTCTATACTGGGAAGAGTCTTGAAGAAGATATTTAAAAACCCTTTTGCTTCACCGTCTCTTGAAGATGAAATGATGCCTGTAATGGATGTAGCTGAAGAAAAGCCAAAGAGAACACGTGAAAAAAGACAACCGGATACCAAAAAAGTTGTAACGAAGACAGAATCAGAGACAGTACATGCATTGGATGAATCGGATGATCCTGTGCTTAATGAAATACTCGAACTTGAACATGAGATGGAAACGAGTCTTTCCACAGAAAAAACTGCCGCAGGCAAGTCCCATGTAGAGATTATCAATGAACTGGAAGAAAACTCCAAACTTATGGAACAGATAGATAAAGGAAAAGTCGTCAAGCCTAAAAATTTCAAACTGCCTAAACTGGATTTTTTGCAAAAAGCACCTAAAACGACAAAAAAGGTCAATGAGGCAGAAATTGACAGAAAGATAGAGGAGCTACTTGCAAAGCTGCAGCAATTTAACGTAGATGGTGATGTTGTACGTACCTACAGTGGTCCTTTGGTAACAACCTTTGAATTCAAACCGGCTCCCAATGTTAAAGTTTCTAAGATCTTAAACCTTCAGGATGACCTTGCGATGGCACTTTCAGCTGAAACGATCCGTATACAGGCACCAATACCTGGGCGTGATGTTGTCGGGATAGAGATACCAAATGAAACAGTAGATACGATCTATCTTCGTGAGATACTTGAGAGTGATCTGTTTAAAAATTCCAGCTCACCTTTAACGGTCGCTTTAGGTAAAGATATTGTAGGTAAGCCGTTTATCACAGACATTAAAAAACTTCCACACCTGCTTATAGCAGGAACCACGGGATCGGGTAAATCTGTAGGTATCAATGCGATGATCCTCTCTTTGCTTTATAGGAATGATCCCGATCAGTTGAAGCTGATGCTTATTGACCCTAAGATGCTTGAGTTTTCGATCTATAATGATATACCGCATTTGATCACACCGGTCATCACTGAACCGAAAAAGGCGATCGCAGCACTGGCAAACATGGTAACAGAGATGGAACGTCGTTATAAACTGATGGCAGAGAATCGTACAAAAAATATAGACAATTACAATGAAAAAGTAAAAGCTGACGGTTCTGCAGAGCCTTTCCCTTTTATTGTGATTGTCATAGATGAGCTGGCTGACTTAATGATGAATGGTGGTAAAGAAGTAGAGTATTCTATTGCACGACTTGCTCAGATGGCAAGAGCCAGTGGTATACACCTTATCGTTGCAACGCAGAGGCCAAGTGTGGATGTTGTGACAGGACTCATCAAAGCCAATCTTCCATCCAGGCTAAGTTACCGTGTTGGCCAACGTATAGATTCTAAAGTGATCCTGGATGCTATGGGTGCGGAAAGTCTACTGGGACGCGGTGATGGTCTCTTTACGCCTCCTGGTGCTACAGGACTGGTACGTTTACATGCACCATGGAATAAAGAAGAAGAGATAGAAGAGATCGTTGAATTCCTTAAAGCCCAACGTGAACCTGAATATGATGAAAGTTACTTAGTGGCGGGTGGTGTCAGTGCAAGTGAAGGCGAGGAGGGTGATATAGATCTTGATCCTCTCTATGAAGAAGCGAAATCAGTGGTATTGACAGACAAAAAAACATCTATCTCCTACCTACAGCGAAAACTACAGATCGGCTATAACCGTTCTGCAAACATTATTGAACAGCTTGAAGCGATGGGTGTATTGAGTGCACCAAACGCAAAAGGTAACAGAGAAATCGTCTAATTTCTTCTTTGAACCTAAAAAGAGACTTAAATGGTCTCTTTTCATGTAACCATACGATACAAATAAATTATCTCATACATATCTTCATCTTATAGAACACTAAATCAACTATTTTTTTGTTAATATACAGCACAAAAATTACACAGGAGACCAGAATGGCCTTATTAGAAGAGTATAAAGCACATACGGCTGAGCGTGCTGAGTTAGGTGTTCCACCACTCGCACTTACAGCTGATCAAACAGCACAGCTTGTTGAATTATTAAAAGCAAGCCCAATCGCTGATGTCGATTACGCAATGGATATGTTCCAAAATAAAGTACCTGCGGGTGTGGATGATGCAGCTTACGTAAAAGCAGCATTCCTCAACGATATCGTACAAGGTAATGTAACTTGTGATGCTATCGATGCAGTAAAAGCATGTGAGATCCTTGGATCTATGCTAGGTGGATTCAACGTTACTCCACTAGTTGAAGCACTTAAGATCGGTGGTGAAGTGACAGACGCAGCTGCTGAGCAACTTAAAAACACTATCCTTGTATATGATGCATTTAACGATGTGAAAGCAATGATGGATGCGGGTAATGCAAAAGCAAAAGAGATCGTAGAGTCTTGGGCAAATGCAGAGTGGTTCTACAACAAGCCAGAGATGGAAAAAGAGATCACACTTACAGTATATAAGATCCCTGGTGAAACAAACACGGATGACCTTTCTCCAGCATCAGAAGCATTTACTAGAGCAGATATCCCGCTTCACGCGAACTCTTTCCTAGTGAACAGAATGGATAATCCACTTGAGACTATGGATGAACTGAGAAAAAAAGGTAACCCGTTAGCATACGTTGGTGATGTTGTAGGTACTGGTTCATCAAGAAAATCAGGTATCAACTCAGTACAGTGGCACATGGGTAGAGATATTCCAGGTATTCCAGGAAAAAGAACTGGTGGTGTTGTTATCGGTGGTATCATTGCTCCGATCTTCTTCAACACTGCAGAAGATTCAGGATGTATACCGATTCAAGCACCAGTAGGTGAATTAGAGACTGGTGATGTGATCACATTGAAGCCTTTTGACGGTGTGATCGAGAAAAACGGTACAGTAGTATCTGAATTCAAACTTGAGCCAAACACGATCCCAGACGAAATGAGAGCAGGTGGACGTGTACCACTTATCATTGGTAAAGGTCTTACAGCTAAAGCGAGAGAAGCACTTGGTCTTGGTGCATCAGATGCATTCATGGCACCTGAGCAACCAGCTGACAACGGTAAAGGGTATACTTTAGCACAAAAAATGGTTGGTAAAGCATGTGGACTTGAAGGTGTTAAACCAGGTGTGTATTGTGAGCCGGTTTGTACAACTGTAGGTTCTCAAGATACAACTGGAGCGATGACAAGAGATGAAGTAAAAGACCTTGCAGCACTTAGCTTTGGTGCAGACTTCGTACTTCAGTCATTCTGTCACACATCTGCATACCCAAAACCAGCAGATATCAAACTTCACCATACACTTCCACAGTTTATGACTGAGAGAAAAGGTTTCACACTTAGACCAGGTGATGGTGTTATCCACTCATGGTTGAACAGAATGTGTCTTCCAGATACAGTAGGTACTGGTGCGGATTCACACACTAGATTCCCTATCGGTATCTCATTCCCTGCGGGTTCAGGTCTTGTTGCGTTTGCAGCAGTTACAGGTATGATGCCTCTAACAATGCCTGAGTCTGTACTTGTAAGATTTACAGGTGAAATGCAACCAGGTATCACACTGAGAGATATGGTAAATGCTATCCCTTACCAAGCGATCAAAGATGGTCTTTTGACTGTTGAAAAAGCTGGTAAGAAAAACATCTTCTCAGGACGTGTTCTAGAGATCGAAGGTCTTGAAGATCTTAAAGCTGAGCAGGCGTTCGAACTTTCAGATGCATCTGCAGAGCGTTCAGCTGCAGCTTGTACTGTAAAGCTTAACAAAGAGCCTATCATTGAGTACCTAGAATCTAACATCGCATTGATCGAAGAGTTGATCGCTCAAGGTTACGAAGATAAAGCAACACTTGAGAGACGTGCACAGAAAATGAGAGACTGGATCGCTAATCCAGAGTTAATGGAAGCTGATAAAGATGCAGAGTATGCAGCAGTGATCGAAATTAACATGTCTGAGATCAAAGAGCCGATCGTAGCATGTCCAAATGACCCGGATGACGTTAAAACACTTTCTGAAGTACATGCAGCTGGTCTAAGAACAGATATCGATGAAGTATTCGTTGGTTCTTGTATGACAAACATCGGTCTATTCAGAGCGAATGCAGAGGTTCTTAGAGGTGAAGGTCAAGTAAATACAAGACTTTGGATCTGTCCTCCGACTAAAATGGATGAGAAAACATTGACAGAAGAGGGGTACTACTCAGTATTCGGAATGGCCGGAGCACGTATTGAGCCTCCTGGATGTTCTCTATGTATGGGTAATCAGGCAGCTGTTAAGCAAAATGCATGGGTATTCTCTACATCAACAAGAAACTTCGACAACAGACTTGGTAAAGGTTCTCAAGTATACCTTGGTTCTGCTGAGCTTGCTGCGGTGGTTGCACTTAACGGTAAGATCCCAACAGCTGAAGAGTACTTAGAAGTAGTTTCAAATAAGATCAAGCCAGAAATGACTGACAGTATCTACAAATACCTAAACTTCAACAAGGTTTCTAAAGAAGACCTTGAAGCTATGGTTGAGTAGTCCAGGTCACTATTTTCTTTACTTTCCTACCTCTTGAAGGTAGGAAACCTTACACACCAATTTAAATTCCCCCTTTATAATTTTTATCAAACAGCCTGTTTTTAGAATATGTACAATATTTTATTAACTCATAATATAATTAAAATTTATGTTATAATATTTTTGTTACAATAAATTGAATCATAAATCATAAATTAAAGGAGTGAAAATGGGTATGTTAATGATTGCGATCGCTATAGGTTATTTTGGCAGTATTGCTGCTTTTCTTATTATGGAAGAGATGTCGTTAAAAGACTCTGATTTTTCTGATATTAAGGATGCTTTTACAAAAGAGCTTAGTTTGGATGAGAGTCTATCAAAATACGGTACCATTAAATATATGGCCATGTATGTTGCTATTGTAGCTATTATTGGATTAGTAGTTTCAACACAAATTCTTATACCAAATAGTTTTGGCTTAGGATTTGACATGGCCTATGTATTTTTACCGGCTCTGATCGGGTCACTGATCATTTTATTGGTCAAATGGAGATTTCAACCTCTACTAAAACTCATTTCTTCATTTATGTTTGGCGCAGGATATATAGGCGCATCTGCATTTGCAGTGGCTGCTTCACATCTTTTCCTCACTTAAAATGTTTTAAAGATATCCTCGAACTCTTCGGGGATACGGCAAGGTTTTCCTCTCTCTACATAGACTAGAACCACTTCCATACTAAAGAGTTTTACATCATTTTTCCATACTTCTTGTAGGAGTACCACAGATGAGCGCTTCATCGTCAAGATCTTTGTCGTCACCTCAAGCATATCGCCCAGTGCAGCAGTGGCTAAAAAACAGGCTTTGATGTCACGTACCACAAACCCACTCTGATCGCCCAATGTGGGTTTCACCCCTCTTTGAAAAAAGATCTCTGAACGGGCACGTTCACAATATTTGATATAATTCGTATGGTAGACAATGCCACCTGCATCTGTATCTTCATAATAGACCCGTATCTTCATGTTAAACTCTCTTATTGACGGTATTGACAAGCGCTTAAGATTAAAACGTTCACTCAATGTTTTAAAACTTAAAGTCTTTTTGATCATATCTCTTGTTATTGTACAGAAATATATTAGATAACCACATCAAAAGTCTATTTTAAATAGTTATTGATAGTAAACTTTTTTATTTTGTTCCTTAAATAAATATTAACCCTATCTTCAATCTTATTCTCACCACAATAAGAGCTGATGTAGCTTCAAATCAGAGACTTTGAATTTATTAAATTTCATTTATTTCAAAAGATAAAATTATACAATCTTTAATTATTAATTAATATTGATAGATGTACAATAGAAATGTAACATATAAAAACCAGAAGGAGTTCTAGATGAAAATGATTCAATCAAGAAGTAAGAAATTTGTTTCAATAATGGCTGTGTTTTTTGCGATCATATTCGGTATTATGGTTAATGGTTGTGGCGGAGGCGGAGGCACCACTTCGACGACACCGACGACACCTACTGTCGAGGCTCCGGGTATACCGACGAGTTTTGCTGTTCAAACGTCAGCCGTGGGTGGAGTATTGTCTGCCGAGCTGATCTGGCAGGCACCGACGACAGGTGGTGCAGTGGACACCTACGAACTTTACAAATACACCTCGACATCAACTACACCGAACCACCTCATCTCCCTACCGGCTACAGCCGATGGGTTCACAGACAATGCCGGGCTGGATAGGTGTGTAATTACCTACTATGTACTTGGTGCTAAGAACGCCGGCGGGGAGACCCGTACGTTACCAATAAAGGCTGAGTTTTCTGGTTGCGGTACAGGTGAAGTAGATGCATACGGCAACAACATGGCTTCAGCGTTGATCTTTGCCGATGGTATAGGTATCAGTGAGGAAGTGATTACAGGAGTGTGGACGGAAGATAACATTTCCCTTGTCGACTACAACACAGGGCTGCGCCCGGTAATCGAAGAAAATGCGTCGGAACTGCCTTACTTCGATGTGAATACGACCTATGTACTTGGCGGCGTGACCTACTACAAGCAGAAGACCATAAGCACGTGGCAGGGTGAATGGATAGACGGATCGGGCTTAGGTGAGCACAATGTTACGGCAAAATGGGGTGACAACCTGATCAGCCAGACACTGACTACCCAATCTGTCGTGAGGATCGAGATGGTGTTCACCAAAGCCCTGGATACGAATATGACGGCTTACAATATGGTTTCACTCTACGGTGAGAAAGATATGGAGATATACGGGACAGACGGAAACACAACATCAGTCGATACCGCCTTTGTCTTTACCGCCTATGCCGGCCTAAAGATCGAGAGATTGGATGCACTAGGTGGTGATCCGGTACTCGGTGGTCTGGTGGATGAGCAGACACTTTTTGACGGAGGTCCAGACGGTCCAGGTCAATTCGCAGCTGAAATCAATGTGGCTGGTAACCTCGTATACGGATACGTGTGGGACCTACCGGGAAATAATATCCCAGCGGGAGCGTATCGTATCACGTTCACACTGGGACAGGATAGCAACGTCATTATCGGTGATGTCGCAGTGCCAGATGAAGGAGAAAATCCATACACAACTCCTGTGCTCGATTCTCCTACCCAGGTTCACATCGATATTATCATCAACGAATAGTGCCCCTTTCGGGGTAACGATCAGCATTAGCGCAGAGCGTTACGCTTCTGCCTGCTGAGCAGGCTGTAAAAAGCAGCGTAATTTCTCCTCTTCTTTATCTACGACAATTAGCTCTCTAAAACGGTCACATCATTTCACTTTATTTCCTACATAGTTAGGAAGATCATTGAACAAGCAAGCTTTTATTTCATACAATCTCTAGTAATTATGGAGAAAGAAGAGTATTCGTCATAGACCCGTATCTTTACTCTAAAATTCTATATCTACTTCTTTTGATTTTTGAACATGGAGTAAGACATTTGCAAAAGCATATTGATCTACCTCGTCTATACCTTCATGTTTATATTCCAATAAATAGTCATATCCATCCAGTTCAATGTTTTTAATTTTTTTCAAGTGAATAACATAGACTAATAGATCAGCTAGATCACTCACCGGGATTATTTCTCTAAAATCTTTATTGAATTCATCTATATACTCCTCACAGATATCTTCATTTGACATCAAAAGTATCCAAAGTATGATATTGTCTATCTTTTGGGGAGCATTAACTTTGTTTAAAAAGCTCTCATATATCTCTTTGTTTTGAGATATTTCATCAAGCTGTTCATTCGCTTGTGTGATTAAAAAATTGATTCTTTCTTCAGTCAGTTTATTATTTCTATAGTCATCTAGTACTGACTCTGCGATTTGAAGTGTATGCATTCTCTCTCTTTTTATTTGATATGTAATTATTGCAGGATATTCTGAAAATTCTTCAAAGATAAGAAAACAAGCAGTTTAAAACCCTTTATCTTTTACTGTTTTTCATACTTATCATACTCATGAACCTACCGGAGCATCCTTTCTCTTTTCTGTAAGAGAAGAACCGCTCTACATGACATGCAGTACAAACATGGCTCATCTCAATGTTCTTTTCTTGAAGACCTGCATCCAAGAGCTGTTGTTTGTTGATCAAAGGCAAGTCTAGCATGTATTTTTCGCCTTTAGGTGTAAATCCTTCAGGCATGTTTGAAAAATGTGCTGCAACCTCTTCTCCTACTTCATAGCAGCAACGCCCTATAGAGGGTGCGACACCTGCGATGATATCTTTTGGATCAGAGCCATACGTTTCTACCATCTTCTGCACCGTTTTAGATGCGATCTGTGCTTTGGTCCCTTTCCATCCTGCATGCACAGCCGCTACAACCTCTTTTTTCTCGTCATAGAGTAGTATGGGAACACAGTCTGCAGTCAGTATGTTGAGCATTACACCTTTCAGATCTGTGATCAGTGCATCACAATCTTCTATGGCATCTGAGAGACTCTTCCATCCCTTGGTCTCTTTTTGGGTAATGATCTTGATATTGTCACTATGGGTTTGATCGGCAACAATATAATGTAGGAGTTCATTGCTTTGGAGAAGGCTAGAGAGTCTCTTTCTGTTAGCTATGATGTTGTCAGCATCTTCGCCCGTATGTAGAGCGAGACTGAATGTATAAGGAAGATCATTGGACTTTGTGGTCACTGCATGCAGCAGGGAAGGAGATTTTTTAAAGTGCGTAAATGTGAAAAAATCTAGCATGATGCTACCTTATATCCTTTTTGATATAATACCCTAAAAATAGAGGGAACTTGCATGGAATCATGGTTGGACTTTGACAAACGTATCTTTAAACATTTTTCCTACCTCCTTGTGTTACAGATCATACCGCTTCTTGTGATCTCATCCTATCTGGTGAATGAGATCAACCCATATCTGTTTACAAAGCAGATGGTTTACTACTTCATTGCAGGTATTGCCTTTCTTGTTGCTGCTTTTATTCCTTGGAGACAGATCATTTGGTGGTTTGTTCCTATTTTTTATCTAGGTAATTTAGGATTGCTTATTGCTGTGGAGTTTGTAGGAAAAAAGATCCTAGGTGCCCAAAGATGGATAGAGATCCCTGGCATAGGCATTACCATCCAGCCTTCTGAGTTCATTAAGGTCAGTGTTATCATGATGCTTGGGTACCTTATAAGCAGGAACCCTCCAGGTGAAAAAGGGTATGGGATTTTAAATTTTATTAAACTTTCCATTGTGATCATTATACCTTTTTTACTCATAGCTAAAGAACCGGATCTGGGTACGGCACTTGTATTGCTCATCACTGGCTATGGTGTATTGTTTGTAGTAGGCATTAACTGGAAAATATGGGTTTCGATAGTTATCATTCTTGGGCTTAGTGCACCACTGCTTTACAGTCAACTCAAACCCTATCAAAAAAAGCGTGTGACGGACTTTATCGGGAAACCAAGCTACCATGTAAGACAAGCGCTGATTGCCATCGGTTCAGGTGGAGTCGAAGGGAAAAGCAAAGAAGAGGCGACACAAACGCAACTGAAGTTCCTTCCCGTCTCTTCTACAGATTTCATTTTTGCTTATTTGGGGGAAAGATTTGGTTTCAAAGGAATGATCACTGTGATTGTACTTTATATGTTTCTCATCTTTAACTTACTCTATATTTCAGCCAAGTATGCCACCGATTATCTGATCAAAGCTTTTGCCTCAGGATTGGCATTTTTATTCTTTGTCTATATGGGTGTCAATATCTATATGGTTATCGGTCTAGCCCCTGTAGTAGGGCTCCCTCTGCCTATGTTCAGCCATGGAGGGACCTCATTTATTATATTTGCTGTAATTTTTGGAATTTTACAAAATTTAATTGCATTTAAAGACTACAGTAGATATAATTCTGACGCGAAAATCACTATGATTTCCAAAGACCAACTATAGCGCTCTTACGGGTCGGTAGCTCAGTTGGTTAGAGCACTCGGCTCATAACCGAGTGGTCGGGAGTTCGAGTCTCCCCCGACCCACCACTTATTACCTCAATAAATCCCCCTAAAACACGACGTTTCAGAGCTTTTAAGATTTTTTAATAATATAAAATTTTGATAATTTTTTGTTGGGTGTCCCCCTTGGGTGTCCCCCTTTTTTTGAAAATAAAATGTGTCATTAGTCCAGTTCTTAGAATACATCATCTACAATAACATAGTCGCTGGTAGACCTACTAATAAAAATTCCTACTTGAATTTATTTAAAATGTTGAAGATTTATTAGAACGTTTGTAATAGGAAATAAAGCCATGAAAATGGTTAATAAAGATAATGAAGGAAAGACCTTTTATTGTTCATTCCCCTCATTTAGAGCTTGATGAAATTTTTCTACCACTTTCCTGAACTCCTTTCTCTTACTTAAGCTGTGACTAAACATTGGAAGGTTAAACCCTAAGACTGTTGATGTGAGTTGCCCATTAATTCCACCAATAAGTCCACTTATCACAGTCTGACTTTGCTCACAAGTTTCGATAAATTCTTCGCACTCTGCTACATTTAGATTATTGATGAATCTCTGTACTCGTTGCGGATCATTGAGATCGATAATTGGAAGTCTTACATACATTTTTTCAGAAACTTTTGTTAAAGCTTTTGCAGATTCTTGCGCACTATTTAGTACTCCCCAGTGACTTACCAAAGGGTTGAAGTTCTTTGAGATTATTCTATGTACTTCAACTGATGCTTCAGAAAGAAAGCTTTGTGCATGTAGAAATTTTTGTTGTTCTTTTTGATTGTAATATAATAAAAATTCCGCTTCATTAGTAGGTGCACCATTTTGTATTTTATTTGCAGCCTCTACTAGTGACTTTACGTAAAACTTAGCAGTACTAATGTTACGGGATACTGTTGAAAAGAAATTTTCGACTTCTCCAGATACCTGTAGCATCATCTGTGCACGCATTTGTGCACGCCAGTTTATTGTAGCGGTATGGAACGCTATGGCAAAACCAGCGATTGTTACCCCAGACGAAATTAGTGCGACCTTATATTCTAGTTTTAAGGTGCTTACCCAGTTAATTAATTCTTTTAGACTAAATGGATCAATTTTAGTAAAGGTATCTGCATACCAGTATGCCAACATAGCTATCACTAAAGCTCCATATATTGACTGAAATAGGAAGCGAAAGATATATCCTAAAATGAGCAGTAGATAAAAAGCATTTACAGCAATTGTTGGCGGTAAAATTTTAACAAATGTATAGAACATAATTATTTATTAGAGGAACAGAATGCCCTCATTCCCCTTTTTGAAATATTAGTAGTATACAAAAAATGTTTAGTTATTTCAAGAAATATGATAATCTATCAGATACTGGAAATAAATGACATAATGCTCTGTTATTTTTTTAGAGGGAGGGGATTATCAATCTTTATGTAATAATTTACAAAATGAAAACTTTATAATCTAATATATTATAATGATAAATACATAACTCTTTGGGTGTCCCCTTAGGTGTCCCCTTTTGTATAAATAGGTAGATAAATATAGATCTATGTAGCAACTAAAGTAAAGGATATAGGTCTTTAGAGGTGTATATAGATTATAATAGATTTATATAAATGTGACTCATAACCGAGTGGTCGGGAGTTCGAGTCTCCCCCGACCCACCACTTAATCCCCCTAAAATCCTTATTTTGTTTGCATTTTTATCATGTCACTTTGTGTATTACGTCTTTAATGTCTAATTTATATACAATTTTTTGATACTAAGCATAAAATTTCTGATTATAATTGCGCATGGAAACTTTATTATTAGCAATTTTTGCAACGATTTTCATTGCAACACTACTCAACATCATATTCAAAAGACAAAATATTTCGCATATACTTGGCTATATTTTTACGGGTACGATCATTAGTTATCTTTTTGATTTTAATACCCTGAAAATAGACTCTCTTGAATTGGTAGGGGAGTTTGGTATCGTCTTTTTAATGTTTACCATCGGCTTGGAACTCAGTTTTGAGAAGATCAAAAAAATGAAAGAGACACTGCTTATTAACGGAGCTTTGCAGCTTTTTTTAAGTGTACTCTTCTTTTTCCCTTTGGCTTTTTATGCGTTTAACTTAAATGTTACAAGTTCTATTATTATTGCGCTGGCATTCTCATTATCCTCAACGGCAATTGTGCTTCCGTATCTGAAAGAGTCTAAAGATATCTACACGCCGTATGGGAAAAAATCGGTCGGTATTTTGATCTTTCAAGATATATCAGTCATTCCTATTTTGCTGCTGATCACCTTTCTATCTTATGGCGCATCAGGAACAGATATGTCTATTATGGATGTGATATTGAAAACGGTGTTGGCACTTGTGTTCATAGTCCTGTTTATTCGCTATGTGGGTGATAAGATCGTTGATACGATACTGAAGTTCGCAGCAAGAACACAACTGGAAGAGATCTTTCTTGGGGCTATTTTTACCATTGTACTGGGTATGGCAGTATTGATGCACTCTATAGGCTTTACATACTCTCTTGGAGCCTTTATAGCCGGTGTTCTGATCGCTGATACGAAATATACCATTAAGGTAGAATCAGATATCTTAAGTTACAAGGATCTGCTTTTAAGTGTCTTCTTTTTTAGTGTGGGGACAAAGATTGACATCGTTTATCTCTTTTCAAACCTTCATATGGTTTTCTTTATTTTCGCATTGGTCTCTTTGGTAAAAATGGGGGTCATCTATCTCATTATCAGAAGAAAATCAGATACCAATACCTCTATGAAAACAGCACTTGCTTTAGCACAGATAGGAGGTTTCTCTTTTGTCGTATTTGATCTGGCTGCAATGAAGCAACTGATCACACACGATATGGCAAACTTTTTATTTTTAGTCACCTTTGTATCTATGATCGTCACCCCGTTTGTACTCAACAATATCTATAAACTCTCTTCCTATTTCGAAAAAGAGTTTTATGAATCTGATGTGATTACCCCGATCGATAAGAAAAATCACATTATTATCGTGGGGTTCGGTACGCTGGGAAGAGCTGTTGCCAAAGAGCTTTATGCCAAAAACATCGATTTTATTATTATCTCAGACAATTTACAACATGTTTTGTTGGCAAGAAGAATCAATTTCCTTGCGTATTTTGGACACTTGAACAAACGTCCCGTTATGGAGTCACTGAAGGTGGAAGAGAGTTCCGGTATTATTATTACGATGCAGGATGAACATACGAAAGACCTTATCAGTCAAGCAGTCATAGACTATTACAGCGAGGCTAATATCATCATAAAAGTCGATACCGATGAGGAGAGACAGCATTTCCAAGTGATGCGTAATATTGATTTTGTCGATTCAAACCACGAGTTATCCTCACGTCTTGTGGAGCTTTCGTTAAAGCATCAGAAATAGATGAGAACGTAAGAACAGACAAGTATCTTTTTAGGTCTCCAAATCACCAAGTAGCTTAGTGTTTTATTGGTCTTATTTATAAAAGTAATGAGATTACAGATAAATTATGCTAGTATCACACAAAATTTGTATGATTATAAAAAAGGATAATAGATGACAAGTGGAAAAGTATTATCGTTATATATGACGATGCCCGATATGATGCGATCTGGTCACCGTATGAGGGTTGAAGACATGGAGTGTGATGAAAATGGTATCATGGGAAGTAGGGACTATGAAAATGGAACTGAACGTCCGATGGTTCTTGTCTCAAAAAAGAGTTATGACATTATAGAAGAAGCAGAACTTGTTTTTGAACGAGGCCTTTTGATGGAAGATATTTATGTAGATGTTGACCTCTATCATCTGAAAAAAGGATCGATCATTGAGATAGGAGAAATCATGTTTGAAGTGCAAGGACCGTGTGAAGATTATCGATATCTTTACGCCTTTGCCCCTGAGCTTCCAGAACTCATTCAAGGAAACCGTGGTCTTTTCATCATTCCAATAGATTATGGAAGAATCGAAGTTGGAGATGAAGTCAGCGTGATAAAAGAGGCCTAAATATGAAAAAAATAGGTATCGGCATAGACTATAGCAATATCTGTAAAGATTATAATACTTCCTATTTGGATAGAGACAATAAAGATCCTGCAACCACCAAATGTATGAAACAAGTACTTACTTGGACTCAGGGTTTTTTATCTGAACTTTTAGAGCACTTTGGATATACCATACATCATTTACACTCTGCTACGCCAGTAAAGATAGAGGATGTTGCTTCAAAAAGATTTCTTTTTTACTCTTTGGAGAAAGAGATCACACTGCAAAGCTATGTGATACAAAAATCGTATGTAGAATATGGATCTTTGAGTGCCTGGGAGTTGGAAAGCGAAGAGAGCATATTGATACAAAATGAAGAAGATGGGGGAGGGATATTTCTCTATTTCAATGAAAACTCCAGTGAACATCAATGGATCATCGATAGGTTGAAAGCGTTTTCTTTAGATGAAGTTCCCTTTCAGGCAAAATAAAAAAAATGAAATGATGAGATAACATATTTCTTTATTCGTCATCATCATTTATCTTGATCCCCTCATGAAACGTTTTACTGATAATTTCCCTTTTTTAGAGGACTTTTTGTCATTTTTTGTACATACTTCCGTTTTATTATGATACAATTGAAGTATGGGATTTGATAGAGTTTTCTAAGAAAAAAATACTATCATATCTTCATGCTTTTCATTGATAATGATCAGCTATATAATTTTAGGAGAAGAATTGTAATGAGAAATGAAATCAAAGCTAAATTGGAAGAAATTGTAGCACTTATGAATGATCCGGAAGAAACAGTATTGGATAAAGAAATTAAAGAGAAACTGGAAAAAATTTCCGCACTTTTGAATAATCCAGAAGACATTGCAACGGAACAAGAAACTAAAGAGAAATTGGAAGCAGTTGTATCACTTGTGAATAATGTGATGGTAGACCCAGATATCGATATTGAATATTGTATACCTGATGTAGCGACAACATCAGACAGTTGTGATATTTCTGGAGATCCTTATATTTTAGTGACATATGTTGTGAGTGAATACACAAAACCAACACGTAAAATCCGTTTAACACCTACATATCTAAACAATACAGCAAAAGCGATAGCTAATCTAGTTACTTTCTCTATTGAACAATTTAAAACAGAGATAGATTCTGTAGAGATGGGCTAAAAGAGAATCTCGTTAAGAGATTCTCTTCAGGCTAAAATTTTATTTTTAGCCTGCCATGCTTACTAAGCAATTCCATGAAATTGCTCATACACCCTTTTTACATATTTTGGTTTAAGACCTGTCGTTTTGATCTCTGCGAGCTCTTGTTTGATATGCTCTTGTGTAATTGCGATGAGATTTTCCCATCTTTTTACCAAAAAGTTTCTCACATCCGCTTCAAAATCACCGCTATACTCTGGATACGCAGCATTTAATTTTTCCACAACATCACCAAACTCTGTTTCTTTGATCAACTCTAATTGCTCTTTCGGATGTGTTTTTTCGACCTCTACAAGATGTGTCCAACCCGTTTCCAATATGCTTTTTAACTCTTGCGCATAATCTCTCTCTTCGTTTGGAAACTTTTGGATCAATGCTGCAGCGATATCTTTAAGCGCATTGGCATTGACGATTTCCAACTCCTCTTCAAAACCTTTTAAGTTTGCTTCATATTCTGCTGCATCTTCATACATTTTTGCGATCTCAGCATTTTTACTGTTCACTTTATCGTTGTTTTTGGGAGCAGAATTCTCTTCAACTGCATCTGCATGTGCAGCTTTAAGCTCTTCCATTTGTAATTCTAAATAACGCTTTGTATTTTTATCATCCATATGATTAATACCCCATCATGATTTTTGTGTATTCTAGCATTAGTTTTTTAATTGCAAATTAAAGAATGAATTTCAGGTATGAAATCAACTTCACTGGAAGATAATGGTACCAAATATACAAAGGGATAAAAGAGTTTCAGAGGGATCATTCAATAGATAATTGACAGGTCTGAAAATAGGCTAAAAATCTACAAATAGAGCTATTTAATAAATTGCAGAGAAAAAAATGATAAAATACGCAAAAAATAAAAGGAAGATATCATGTCCAATACACTAATTCACAATGAAGATGAATGTAAATATGAATACCATATAGATGACCATATCGCATATATTACGTATGATGATCAAAATGGAAATATGCATTTGACAGAGACTCAAGTACCAGAAGCATTAGCAGGTCAAGGTCTTGCTAAGACGCTTTTAGAAGATGTACTAGAAGAGATCAGAAAAGCCAATAAAAAAGCTGTAGCTAAATGTTCATATATCGTTAAGTATCAGGAAAAAAACCCAGAAAAAAGTGATCTATTTGCATAGACAGATCCTATGAATAGGTCTACAGAGATTTAGACTTATTCACAACTATATCCTTCTCATGTTCTTACTAAGATAGGATCAATAACTAAAACTGCCACCAGAAGTGGCAACATCCCCATTCAACTCTTTTTATTCTACCTCTATAACCTCATACTAATACATATGGTTACTTACTATAGATGCATGAGAAGAGTATCATCATTAAACGATACAGATATCTCTTTTTACTTTATTTTATGAATGACTTTTATCACTTCTACCTATGACTTATGCATCATATGGTAACTATTTGACTAATATCTGCATCATATGGTAACTATTTTTGATAAGTATACCGTTTATTCGTGGTCTTATCTTCTTTATTTAAATTATATTGGATACTATAAGACACAAATTCATGTTTTTCTTTGAATGTACCTATTGTGTATGTTCTTTTTGAAAAACTTTATATCTACTGATAATGAATTTTAAATGTTTAATACACTGGAACCTAAAAATGTTTTAATACACTTTTGGTGTATTTTTCGAAACTTCATACATATAAGGAGTCAACTATGACGAAAATCGTAACAGAAGGTCCTGCTGGGTATATGCCACAGTCAGCACCGGCAATGGGGGTAGAGCTTCCAAAAGAGGGTGAAGCTTTACTTTATGGTAATGTTGTCACGCCTGAAGAGGCAATGAGAGATGCTGCTAGAGCATTACTCACAAGAGACAACCCAACAATCTTCCCTGGACCACAAGTTTTATGGGACTGGAAAGATGATGTTGCGGAAAAAGCTGCAGCTATTTTAGATCTTGCATCTGAGATTCCAAACTGTAAAATTATTCCAATGCCAGATTACAGACCAAAATATCCAAAAATTGATGTTAAGGCTGAAATCAATCCAAATCACCCAAATCTAACAATCTTAGATAACAGAATCAAAGCTTGTATTTTTGTTGGTGTGCATTGTCACTACGCAAACCTTTCACTTAGAATGATCCGTGCTGGTACTGATTGTTATACTACAGCATTATGTGCTTATATGGGACATGAAGAAGCAATGGCATCTATTAGAGATCTCCATGCATCAGACATTCAAAAGTTCAAAGAGATCGTAATTGAAGAAAGAAACAAATTAGGCATTGAGTGGGAAACTACTCTACCACCTGAAAATCCATCTTTAGAAAAAGAAGATTATGCAACATTATCACCAGCTGATTATGGCGAGTATAGAAGTCTCATCATGACCAAAAAAGGTGAGCATGTTACTGACGTTGAATAAAGGAGAAAATCAATGGATGCAAGTCAAAGACCACAATTAGAAAAACAAAAAGCAGATATAAATTATATATTAAAAGAGGCTCCAAGAGAGCAACACTTTATTACAGGTGCACAGGCGATGGCGGAAGCTGTTAAAAGAGCAAACGTTGATATGGCGATTGCTTATCCTATTACACCACAATCAGAGGTAATGCACCTTGTTGGTGATATTTATGCACAAGGTCACATTAAAGAGTACTACAGAGCTGAAGAAGAGCTTGGTACTATGTCAGCGATCGCTGGTGCGGCAAGAGCAGGTGTTCGTCTATTTACAGCGACATCAGGACCAGGACTTCTTAGAGGTCTAGAGGCGATTGTATCATGGTCTGGACACAGAGTTCCAGCTGTACTTGGTATCTTGACTCGTGTTGTAAATGCACCGTTGTCAATTCAGCCAGATAACATCGAAATGGCATACATGATGCACTGTGGTGCTGTAATGCTTCATGCTGAAAACCAGCAAGATACATTCGACTATACATTGGCAGCATTTGCTATCACTGAAAAAGTTGATGTTTATATTCCAGTAGCTGTTGCAACAGAAGGTTTCTTCGTAACGCACGCTAAGGGTTATGTTAATATGACATCTGATGATCTTTGTCTAAATGACTTTGATCCAGTTGCAGCACCGGTTCCAGCTATGGATAATGAAACTCCACCAGCTAGAATCCAGCGTGATGCTCCAGTTCAAAAGTCAAACTTCATGTCTTACTTGATTCACTCAGTATGGCAGCAAGAGATCTGGGATTCAAACCAACGTGCGATGAAATATATCTATGAGTACCTTGGTGGGCCTATCGAAGTTCAAAACCCTGAAGCAGATGTATTTGTACTTGGTTCTGGTTGTGCTGCAGCACAATGTAGAGAAGCACACAGATACGCTCAAGAAGATGGACTAAGTGTTGGTTTCGTTAAAGTAAAAGCAATCAGACCATTCCCAACTCAAGAGATCAGAGATGCATTGAAAAATGCTAAAGCGGTAATCGTTCCTGAGCACAACATCATTGGTTGGTTATGTAAAGAAGTTAAAGCAGCTATTCCAAATGGTGGAATTGTTGTAGAAGGTCCAAGAGTATATGGTGGTATGACACTTCCAGTGGAATTGATCATGAAAGAAATTCACACTGCTCTTGGTCTAGAGTACGATCTAAAACTATAAAAAGGGGATAAAATGAGCTTAAAATATATAACTCCAGCAGAGAGATTTAAAAAATATTTACCAAAAGATTATGTTGAGTTAGTTGACTACGGTCCGTTTGGAAAGACTCAAGATGAAGCTGGTCCAGGAAATATGGGTCAGTTTAAAGAGTTGATGGAAGAACACCCAATGTGTTCTGGTTGTTGGATGGCGTATTTCATTAGATTGATCTTCGCTTCATTACCACAACCTGAAGAGACTGTAACATTAGGTACAGCAGGATGTGGTCGTTTGGCTATTTCTCAAGCAGCTGTTCCATTTATCTATGGTAACTACGGTGACCAAAATGCTATGGCTTCTGGTCTTACACGTGCATTCAGATTACGTTTCCCTGAGAAACACAAAGATGTTATCACTATCGCTGGTGACGGTGGTACTATGGATATCGGTTTCTCTATGACTATGCACTCATGGATCCGTGGTGAAAAATTCACAACGATCATGCTTGATAACGAAGTTTACGGAAACACTGGTGGACAAGAGTCTGGTATGTCTCCTAAAGGTGCAATCCTTAAGATGGCTCCACTTGGTAAAAAAGGTGAGAAAATGCCTGCAACAGCATTGGCGCAAGCTGCTGGTTGTGTGTATACAGTAAGACTTTCTCCAACAAACATCAAGAAAGCTGCAAAAGTGATCAGAAGAGCGATCTTTGTTGCTAGAGAAGTTGGTCCTACATTTGTTCATGCATATACTTCATGTAACATTGAGTACTCTATCCCTACAGAAGATGTATTTGCGGATGCAAAAGAGAAAGAGAAAACAAGATTCCAATTCGAAGAGTACATGACTGATGAAGCTAAAGCTGTAATTGATCGTGTAGAAGCTGAAGAAAAAGCAGCAAAAAGAGCAAAAAAAGCAGAGGTGGTTTAATATGGCTGAGCAAAAGAAAAAAGAACGATATAATATTAGGATTTCAGGACTAGGTGGGCAGGGTGTTGTAACAACTGCTCACATCCTTGGTTCTACTATGGATAACGCGGGTAAATATGCATCTTTGGTACCATTCTTTGGATCTGAAAAAAGAATGGCACCTGTTGAAGCGTACGTAAGAGCTTCTTCAGAGCCTATTTATGAAGTGGGTGAAGTTGTTTACCCTGATATTATTATGATCTACCATTCACAAGTTGTTACTCATGGTAAATCATATACAATGCCTTTCTATACAGGTCTAAAACCAAACAGTTTGATCATTATCAATACTGACTTTGATGTTCTTAACGAAGACGATATTAAAGTTCTTGAAGATCTTAATGCAACTGTTGTACAATTTGATGCAACAAAATTGGCACTTGACATTGCTGGTACTGAACTTGCTACGAACATGGCAATGATGGGTATGCTTCTTGGTCTTACAAAACTTGTAACAACAGAAAACATCGAAGCAGCGGTAAAAGAAAGATTCTTAGGAACTTCATTCGTTTCTTCTGGTGGTACAGCAATGCTGGATTCTGCTATTGAGAAAAAGTTTAAGAAAAAAGAAGAATTACTTGCTAAAAACATGGAAGTTATCAATAAAACTTTCGAGATGGCTGATCAAGTAGATATCTCTGGTTCAGAACTAATTGTCAGATTTGACGTATAAGGAAGGGAAATAAATGTATTATGTAGCAAAAGTAGACGCAGACAAATGTGCTGAATATAAATGT